>DASQPS010000197.1:0-2076 GCA_035643845.1 Gemmatimonadaceae bacterium
ATCGCCGCGCTTGCGGGCTGGGCGGCGAGCCGATTGCTGAGGAACATTCTGCGCGCCGGTGCGAGGCGCAGCGTAGCGCGCTGGGACGACGAAGTAGTCGATCGGCTGCTCGATCCGCTCACGATCGCGCTCACCGTCGCCGCCGCGCTGATTCTGCTGCCGTTTCTGAATCTCGATGCCGGACTGAGCGACGATATCAGGCGCGTCGCCCGCGTCATACTCCTTACCGATTTCTTCTGGGCCACCTGGCGGATCGTCGACGTCAGCCGGCACATCGCGCTCAGCTCGGCGTGGGCGGTGACGGTCCCGGCTTCGCGGTCTCTCGTTCCGCTCGGCGCGCGCACGGCAAAGGTCCTGTTGCTCGCCATCGCCATTATCGCCGCGCTTTCCGTCTTCGGCTATCCGGTCGCGAGTCTCGTTGCCGGCCTCGGCATCGGCGGTCTCGCGCTCGCCCTCGCCGCGCAGAAGACGGTCGAGAATCTGTTCGGCGCATTCTCCATCGGCGTCGACCAACCCTTTCGCGAAGGCGATTTCGTCAAGATCGAAGATTTCGTCGGCACCGTCGAAGCGATCGGCCTGCGCTCGACTCGCTTTCGCACGCTCGACAGAACCATCATCACCATCCCGAACGGCAAGCTCGCCGACAGCCGGCTCGAGTCTTTCAGCGAGCGCGATCGACTGCGACTGTCGGCAGTCGTCGGGCTCGTATACGAGACGACCGCTTCGCAGCTGCGCGCGGCGCTCACTGGTTTCGAGGCGGTCCTGCGCGGACACCCCAAGATCTGGCCGGACGCCGTCGTCGTTCGCTTTCGCGAGTTCGCCGCTTCATCTCTCGACATCGAGATCATGGCGTGGTTTGAGACGACTGACTGGAGCGAGTTCCAGGCAATTCGACAGGACGTCCTGCTGCAATTCATGGAAGTAGTGGAGGAGGCGGGCACCTCGTTCGCGTTCCCGACGCAAACGGTGCATCTGGCCCGGGAAGCCTACGCGGGCAACTCGTAATCATCACCGAATAACCGCGGCGCGAAGACATCTCCGATGTACGGCAAATTCAGAAGACTGGTGACGACATTGCGCATCCAGATTGCCTTTTTACTGCGCGGCGCAAACCACCAGGCGATTCGGCGCGCGGACTTCTGCTTGTCGTCGACGAACGGCTTGAAGTGTTGCTGATACCGCCTGAATGCTGCCTGGTAATCGCCGCCCGTTATCGCGAGAGCGTTGGCCAGCCGGTGAGCGCCCGCCATCGCAAGTCCGGAGCCTTCACCGGCGAGTAGCGATGGACAGTAGGCTGCGTCACCCACCAGCGTCACGCGACCGCGCGACCAGTTGTCCATGCTGATCTGCGAGACGGGATCGAAGTAGAGGTCATCGGCGCCGTCCATCGCCTCGAGAATCTCCGCGGATTCCCACCCCATGCCGGAGAATCTTTCGCGCAAGATCGACTTCTGTGCGGCGACATCGTGATGGCCCACACCGAGAATCTCATCCTGCGCAAATATGAAAAGGAACGCCGAGCGATTCTCTCGTAGCGCGTACCGCGCGAGTGATCTCCGGGGCACGGTGTAACTCACGTACGCCTTTTCGTCGCGGCGAGGATAATTATCGGCCGTGAATGCTCCCACGTAGTAGCCGAGGAATTGTTCGTATTGTTTGTCGTCACCGAACCCGAGTCGGCGCACCGCGGAATGGAGACCGTCAGCGCCCACGACGAGGTGAAACCGCCGCGGTGCGTTTCGCTCGAAACTCACGGTCACTCCTCGAGAGTCCTCGGTGAGAGATGTGATCGTGTCACCGAAGATCGTCTCCACGCGATTCTCCACGAGCTCGTATATGCGACACGCAAGATCGCTGCGCAGAATGCTCAGGTACCGGTCGTGAGTCGCTTTCTCAAACAATTGCACTTCAAGACCGGTTACGCGTTTCCCCGAAGCGTCGACGAGCCGCACTTCCTTGATCCGATACGCATCCTTGTGCAGAGCCGGCAGAAGTTGCATGCGGTCGGCGACCTCGTAGCCCGCGCCCCAGAAATCGACCACGTATCCACCGACACGCAGCGCTGGCGCGCGCTCG
>DASQPS010000198.1:0-5427 GCA_035643845.1 Gemmatimonadaceae bacterium
TGAGGACTGCGAGCGTCTGCTTCGCTGTAGACGGCCACGGTTTTCGCACCGAGCTCGCGGCACGCGCGCATTATTCGGAGCGCGATCTCACCGCGGTTCGCGATCAGGACTTTGCTAAACACTTTTGCCGGCCACGCCTACAGCGGAATGTTCCCGTGCTTCTTCGGCGGGTTTTTGTCGCGCTTGTTCTGAAGGCTCTCGAGCGCGTCGATCAGCGCGGGTCGGGTATCACGCGGATCGATGATGTCATCGACATAGCCACGACCGGCGGCGACGTAGGGATGCGCGAATTTCTGACGATACTCCTCGATCCTCGCCTCCGTCGCCGATGCTTCGTCTCCCGATTCCGAAATCTCCTTGCGGAAAAGAATCTCGACCGCGCCCTTTGGTCCCATCACGGCGATCTCGGCTGTCGGCCAAGCCACATTGAAGTCGCCCCGAATGTGCTTCGAGCTCATGACGTCGTACGCTCCGCCGTATGCTTTGCGCGTGATGATGGTCAGCTTCGGCACTGTGGCCTCGCAGTACGCGTAGAGCAGTTTGGCGCCGTGCTTGATTATGCCGCCGTGTTCCTGGGCGACTCCGGGCAGGAAGCCGGGAACGTCTTCGAACGTTACCAGCGGAATATTGAATGCATCGCAGAAGCGGATAAACCGAGCGCCCTTGAGCGACGCATTGATATCGAGAACGCCCGCGAGCACCGCGGGTTGGTTCGCGACGATCCCGACGCTGAAGCCGCCGATGTGCGCGAATCCGCAGATGATGTTGCCCGCATAGTCGCGCTGGACTTCATAAAATTCCGCGTCATCGATAACACGGCGTATCACGTCATGCATGTCGTATGGTTTATTCGCGTTGTCCGGAACTACGTCGAGAAGCGCTTCGTCACGACGCGAGCGTGGATCTGTGCCTGTTCCTCGCGGCGGGTCGTCGAGATTGTTGGACGGAATGAAGCGGAAGAGGTCGCGAATGCGCTGCATGCATTCGGGCTCGGAATCGCAGGCAAAGTGCGCTACCCCGGACGTTTCTGAGTGTGTATCCGCGCCACCCAGCTCCTCCATCGTGACGTCTTCGTGCGTCACTGTCTTTACCACGTTCGGTCCCGTCACGAACATGTACGACGTCCCACGAACCATGTAAGTGAAGTCCGTGATCGCTGGCGAGTACACGGCTCCGCCCGCGCATGGGCCCAGTACGGCGGAGATCTGCGGAATTACTCCGGACGCGAGCGTATTGCGCAGGAAAATCTCTGCGTATCCGCCGAGCGATACTACGCCTTCCTGGATGCGCGCGCCTCCGGAATCATTGAGTCCGATCACGGGTGCGCCGTTTCTCATCGCGAGATCCATGATCTTCACGATTTTTTCCGCGAACGCTTCGGAGAGCGAGCCACCGAAAACGGTGAAGTCCTGGGAGAAAACGTAGACCAGGCGTCCGTCGATTTTTCCGTGGCCAGTGACGACGCCATCCCCGTAATACTTTTGCGTTTCCAGCCCGAAGTCGGTCGATCGATGGACGACGAATCTGTCCAGCTCCACGAACGATCCCTCGTCGAGGAGGAGCTCTAGTCGCTCACGCGCCGACAGCTTTCCCTTCTCGTGCTGCGACTTGAGGCGCGCTTCGCCGCCACCGAGCTCGGACTCAGCGCGACGGCGTTCCAGGAGCTCCAGCTTCTCTCGCATCGTCATAGAAGCGAAAAGCTAACTCCCTGTGGAAACGGCTTCTAGCGTGCGCTGAGGCGCCTCGGAATAATTGCGTGGCCGCAGACGGCAAAAAAACTGTAGCGGTAGGCGCCGTGATGTCACACTTTAGCGACGGTCCACCCACATTTGTCAGGAGGCGGCGATGTCACTCAACGGAAAGCACGCACTCGTCACTGGCAGCTCCCGCGGAATCGGGCGCGGAATCGCGCTCAAGCTGGCAGAGAGCGGCGCCAAAGTAGCCATCCACTACGTGCAAAACGAAACGGCGGCCAAGGATACCCTCGCCCAGATTCGCAAACGTGGCAGTGACGGCTTCATCGTCAAGGCGGACGTCATGCAGCAAGACGAGATCAAAGCGATGTTTCGCCAGGTCGCCGCGGAATTCGGAGGACTCGATATTTTCGTGAGTAATGCTCGCCCCGAGGCGGCTACGTTCTTCCAGCCTCCAATGGACATCACTCTCGAGGCTTGGGACACTGCCCTGAACTCGCAGGCGAAGGCGTTTCTCGTCGCGGTAAGAGAAGCAATACCGTTGATGAAGAAGGGCGGTAAAATCCTCGCGATTACCTACGCCGAAGGGAGTCGCACCGGCGGACTACAACCGTGGATTGGAATGGGATCGGCAAAAGCAGCTTTGGAATCGCTGGTCCGTTATTTCGGTGTCGCGCTCGCAAAGCAGGGAATCACGGTCAACGCGATCAGCCCGGGGTGGACCGATGATAGCGTTCTGAATTCGCTCCCTCAACAGGTGCAGGACCTGATTACCAATTGGCACGTGCGGGGATGGACGCCTATGGGGCGCCTGGGAACGCCGGCAGACATTGCTGGCGTCGTCGATATGTTCTGTTCGAAGGAGGCCGACTGGATAACCGGACAGGTGATCTATGCTGATGGCGGCGCTTCACTGATGAATGCGGGCGTGCCGACGGAGATCCAAATCGGGTAAGAAGTCAGCAGGGCTCGACCGTTGCTATTATTCCTGCGTAGCTGTTCGACTTCTGCACACCCGTCCAATTGACTGCACCTCGAAAAAGGCCCCGCAAACCGCGGAAACGCGGGAGGCGGCGGCCTGCGCAGCAGCACACCTCGTTGCCTACGAGCCGCAACGCGTATATGGAAACGCGGCAGTGGCTGCTCGACCGCCATGGGCCAGTTTGCGCCTATTGCGAGAGGCGCGTCAGCGCCAGGGCGATAACGATGGACCACGTGACGCCCCGCAAGGGAAAAACGGCCTACGATCGTCGCGACAACCTCGTCCTCGCCTGCCCAGAGTGCAACGCGCTCAAGGCGGATCAACCCTTTTTGGCATTCCTCCTCGCGCGCAGATCCCGCGCAGCGAGCTTGCTTCGGTACGGATTGCATCTGAGTCCGATGTTGGTCGACCTGGCGAAGGAAATCGCCGGCCCCGAAGCGGCTGCGCGCGCGGCGCGGCTGGCCGATCCGGATTATCCCTACCTCGACTAGGATCCTGTTGGCTCGAGGTCTTCGTCTTCGTGCGAAGGCGCGGCGGGCGGTTCAATCACCGTGATCTCTCTAACCTCCGTCATCGCTGCTGCCGCTCCGTCAGGAACGAGCTCCGGTTTTTTGTAGCGGCTCGCGGCGAGTCGACGTTTTTGCGGCTTGAGTCGCGCCTTGAGGAAATTGAGAACGTCCGTCTCATGCTGACGCAGTGTGGGTCCGCGCGATTTGCGCTTGCTCCATCTCCGTTCTGGCGTGGGCGGGAGGACAGCTCCCTCGAGATACGCCTCGATCAACGCCGGGTGAATGTAGTATTTCCGGCAGACGCTCCTCGTGTTGCCGAGCCGCTTGGCCGTCAGGTCCACAGCAGCGACGATATTACGCTCGGCTTCGCGCCGAGTGTCCGCGCGGCCCATTTTGCGAAGCGCTTCGGCCGCGAGCATCGTCCCTGCCCAGGTTCGGAAATCCTTCGCGGTGATGTCGCGGCCCGTAATCTCCTGCAAGTATGCGTTCACGTCCTCGGCCTGCACTGTCTGGCGCTTTCCGTCATCGTCCAGATACTTGAAGAGCTCTTCGCCGCGGAGCTCCTGACACCGCTGCACGATGCGGGCAATGCGGCGGTCAGTCACGGACACGGCGTGCTGGATTCCGCTCTTGCCGCGGAACTCGAAACGCAGCTGGTGCCCCACCACGGCGACGTGCCGGCGTTTGAAAGTCGTGAGGCCGTAGGACTTGTTCGCCTTGGCGTACTCGTCCGACCCAATTCGGATCAGTGTGGTCTCGAGCAGCCACACAACGGTGGCCATGATTTTGTCACGGGCGAGTCCCGGCAGCTCGATGTCACTCTCAACGCGCTCACGGATCTTCCAGAGGACATCACTCAGCTCGAACATGCGCTCGAACTTCGTGCCGTCGCGATGCTGCCGGAATCCGGGGTGGTAGCGGTACTGTTTTCTCCCACGACCGTCGCGCGCCGTCACCTGAAGATGCCCGTCTTCATAGGGGCATATCCACACCTCGGTCCAGGCCGGTGGGATAACAAGCGACCGAAATCGTTTCAAGAGGTCGGGCGAATTTATGAGGGCACCGTCGGGATCCAAATACCTGAACCCGCGACCGTGCCGCTGCCGTCGAATGCCCGGCATAGCGTCGGTTACGTAACGAAGGCCCGCCGCGAAGGCGGTTTCTTCATATTCGCGAGATACGGACTGACCCAGGGTTTCCTCCCATAACGCGCCTTGGCCGTCACAACTTCAGCCGCGGCTGAGGTTGGGGCGTCGTGTATGGGACGCCAGAGGCGCTTTCCGGCAACGCTCCCGGAAGCGGTTATGGTGCTGGAGCCGCGTTTTACGCACCCGAGCCCATCGCAGGCCGGGTTGCCGAGCAAGGCTATTCGAGCTCGTCCAGTCGCCGAAGGGGCGGAATCCTCCACGCAGTTACCCCCACGACGCCTAGTGTGACGACGCCGCCAAAAATCACCGACCGCACGGTACCGAGCAGTTTCGCGGCAACACCGGATTCGAACGATCCGATTTCGTTGGAGGATCCTATAAAAATCTGATTCACCGCCGAAACGCGTCCGAGAAGATGCTGTGGCGTTCGAAGCGTGAGCAGTGTCGATCGGATGACGACGCTGACGTTGTCGAGCATACCGCTGATCACGAGAAGCACAAGCGAGAGCCAGAACGAGCGTGACAGCGCGAACAGAATCCACGACAGTCCAAATCCCGCGACGCACCAGAACAGAGTCGGCCCCGCCCTTCGCAAATGCCTGTGAACGAGCAAAATAGAGATGAGGACGGCCCCTGCCGCTGGTGCCGCGCGCAACACGCCAAGCGCCTGAGGCCCAGCATGAAGGATGTCAGACGTAAAAATCGGAAGCAACGCTGGCGCTCCCCCGAAGAATACCGAGAACAGATCTAGCAACTGCGCGCCGAGTAGCTCGCGCTGGGTAAGAAGAAAACGTATTCCGATCGTCAGGTTTTGTCCGATCGTTCCCTCGTCGGCGACACGTGGGTGACGGGTGTAAACGATCCGAGAAAACAGAAATAGCGCGACTGCGCAGAGTATCGCCTCGACAATGTAGGCGAGCTTTGCCCCCGAAAAACCGTAGATGATTCCGCCCAATGCGGGGCCGACGACCGCGGCGAATTGCCAGAGCGAAGAACGCCATGTAACCGCGTTTGCGTAGGTCTCCCGCGGAACAATCTCCGCTCCGAGCGCGGTACGCGCGGGTTGCAGAAAACTGCGGGCGAGACCGCTCGCG
>DASQPS010000199.1:0-4093 GCA_035643845.1 Gemmatimonadaceae bacterium
CGGGGGAAAGCTGAAACCGGAGTTCTACCAATCGTGGGCCAATTACTACACGAAGTTCATCAAGGCCTACGAGAAGGAAGGAATTCCGATATGGGGAACCACGGTCCAGAACGAACCCATGGCCACCCAGACCTGGGAGTCCTGCATCTACTCGGCCGAAGACGAACGCGATTTCATCAAGAACTTCCTCGGCCCAACGATGAACCGTGCAGGCCTGGGGAACAAGAAGATCATCGCCTGGGATCACAACCGCGATCTCATCTACCAGAGAGTCAGTACGATTCTCGCGGATCCAAGAGCCGCGCAGTACGTCTGGGGAATCGGCTACCACTGGTACGAGCCGTGGAGCGGCGGCACCATGATGTTCGACAACGTCAGGCTCGTCCACGAGACTTTCCCGGAGAAGCCGCTGCTCTTCACCGAAGGCACCGCTGATTCATTCAAAGCCGAGGACATCCACAACTGGAGACTGGGCGAAGTCTACGGCCACTCGATGGTCAATGACTTCAACGACGGCGCCGTCGGCTGGACGGACTGGAACGTATTACTCGACGAACGCGGCGGTCCCAATCACGTCGGCAATTTCTGTTTCGCCCCGGTGCACGGCGACACTCGTACGGGCGAGCTCACCTACACGAACTCGTATTACTACATAGGACACTTCTCCAAGTTCGTGCGACCGGGAGCGCGCAGGATCGCAGCGTCGTCCAGCAGAAGCGCCCTGCTTTCGACGGCGTTCGTCAATCTTGACGGAAAAGTCGCCGTCGTGGTGATGAACCCGACGGACCAGAAGATTTCCTACTTTCTCTGGATGGCGGGCAACGCCGCGGAAGTCAGCACTCTACCGCACTCGATTCAGACGCTCGTCTTCTAACGCGCGCTGATGGGTGATGGTTCGATCACGTCTCCGAGAGCTCCACGAGCAGTGGAAAGTGATCCGACGCACTTCGCGTCGCCTCTGGTGTGCGTCGCACCTCACACGCTCTCACGCGTGAAGCGTACGCCGCGGGAGTGAACACGTAGTCCAGTCGGACGTGCGGATTCCAAACCGGGAAAGTGAAGCCGGGTTTCTCGGTCGAGTCGGCGTGCAGTGTGCGCCATGCATCGACGTAGCCTTCGGTGCGCATCATCTCGATCGTCGTCCGCGCTATGTCTCGACCGCTCAACCAGATCATCCCGCGAATCCACGCCGGCATCGGTGACGGATCGAAGGCTTCACCCGGTGCGAGCGCGTTGAAGTCGCCCGTAAGAACGTGGAAGGCGAACACGTGTTGCTCGCGAATCAATTGCTGCTGTATTCCATCAAGAAGTCCGCGCAGCTCACGCACTCGATGCTGTTCGCTCCACTTCGAGAACCACGCTCGGAGGTGAACCACGAACACGCGAGGAAGTCCGTCGCCGAGCGCGACTTCGAGTACAGCGTGCCGAGTTCGTGGTGGGTGACGCCACGCGTGGTTGAGGACCGGTACTCTGCTGAGGTAGCCCGTCGAGTGCGACCTTCGCGATCCCGAGAAGCGTAGTCCGGTCAGCTCGGCCAGGCGCTCGACGACCAGCGGATCGCTAGCTTCCTGCAGCGCTACGAAGTCCGGGTCCGCCGACCGAATGACCTCGGCAAGCGCGTCGACGCGACCGACTCCTCCTTCGCGAATGTTGTAAGTGAGAAGCCGCACGCTCAGTCGTCGGAGGAGCGGTCCACCTTCTCGTCCTGCTTTTTCAGTAACGTCAGGTATGGCTGGTCCATCACCACGTCGCGAAGGAACTGGACGAGAGATGTCGTCGCCTGGAGATTGACTGGGCGGCCGGCCATCTCGCAGAGCTGTTTCCGAAGCGGCGCAAGCGCCGGCGAAGCAAATGGGTGAGCGTCACTTAGCGGAGCCGAATGGACGCCGGGGATGTGAAAGTCGCGAAAGAGGGCGACCATG
Source organism: Gemmatimonadaceae bacterium (assembly GCA_035643845.1). GTDB lineage: Bacteria > Gemmatimonadota > Gemmatimonadetes > Gemmatimonadales > Gemmatimonadaceae > UBA4720. Next base: position 1,923 of record DASQPS010000199.1, read on the forward strand.
TCTCCGCCGACGAACGTCACGTCCATGTCGCTGGTGCCCGGCCCTTCTGCATCGAATGGCTCCCCGGTTTTCCATTTGTGTCCAGTGACAGCGCTGCCGCGGAGGATCACCTCTACGTCGTCGGGCGTCGAGTCGGACAGCACGCGCAAGAATTCGTTGTAGCGAGCGGGGTCGCCGCCGAATACGAGTCGCGTCACGCGGTCGCGAAGGGTTTGCTGATCTTCGGCTGCCTCATCGGTCGGAGCGGCGGGCTTGTCCATCGACTCAGGGACGCTAGGGTGAGGTTGCCGGCATGATTCGTTGATATACCACGAGCCACTGTGTTGCCTGCTTGCGCCAGACAGTAAGGAGTTTCCCGCGCCAATCGGGCAGCGGTTTCCCAGCCGGATCGCGCCCTCCGACGCTCACGGTTGCTGCTTCGACCACCGCTACGTTCGGTGTTACAAACTGGATCCGCACTGACTCAGGCGGATGCGTGTGGTGCCGGCCCGATCGCGCGGCTGCGCTCGCGAGCGACGAACGATAGTCAGCCTCGATTGCATCACGCCCTCGCAGCACCCCACCATCAGGGTCGACTGTCTGCGCATCTATCGCGTAAACGTCTACGAGGCCGCGCAGATCGCCGCGCTCGGAAGCACGCTGATGGGCGGCGATACGTTCACGAATTTGCGCCTCGTCCGCGGACGTCTGCGCACTGAGCCACGTCGGGAAAGCGACGAAGAGTAAAACGCATAATGTTTTCAATCTCATGGTACACTCTCCTTGTAGCCCAAGGCAGCCGTCATAGCTTCAGCAAACGCGCCAGAAGCTCCGGCATGGCATGGAGTTGGTCGATATGGTCCGGCGCCGAGTTGCCGGCGAACCCGAGGAGCTCGAACTTCCCCGCGCGAACTTCACTTAGCTGTTGCATTCCTCTCGGACCCCAGCGCAGTACTGGCGTGCGATGCAGCCCGAGCGACCGCAGCAGCCAATCTGCCGTCTCGGTTGTGCTTGCGAAAGTGCCCGGAAAAATCTCTGAATGCGAGACGAGGAATCGCTTCTCGCCGCGCATGGCGGCTCGCGCAAAGTTTTCAAACGCGACGAGATTCGTGGTGTCGAGCGTTCCACCCCCGGCGAGAACTGTTCCCTCAGGGATGTAGGAGGTGTGCATTCCGTCGAGCAGCAGCACCGCGTCGACCCTTGCGAAATTTCGCGGGTCGCGAAGGATCGCGCGCACTGCGCCATGTCCCGCGGAAAATCCAACCAGCGTTATTTGCGCCGGGCGTGCGCTACGGCCGGTGACGGCTGATACTTCGCGCGCGACGCCCGCGAGGAGCGAATCGAACGCGGCGGGATCGGTGAACGCGCGATCATAAATGCCCGAGCCGGCGCCGAGGTTGACGACGGCGGTGACGGTGCGGTCGTCGATTGCAGCGACCGCTTGCTCAGGAAGCCACGCAGCGCCGAGGAAATGGATGACGAGATCGAACGCATCGAGCTTTCGGGCGCCGTCGGGAACTAGGACTTCGACTGGTCTGTTCGCGGGACCGGGAAATGATCGAATGACGCCATTTAGTTTTTTTGGCGTGAGGCGCTCGTGCATGCGAGTTGCCTCAACCATCGGCGATGGGTTCTGTGATGCGGCGGGCGGAGCCGGGGTTTGTGCGACGGCGATTGAGGGCCCCGCTGTCGCCAACATTGCGACAATCGCTGCACGAAGCAGAACCGTCAGAGCGTTGGTCGGTGCACTCGACATCAGGTCAATGCGCATGAACGTTTGCGAGCCACAGCTGTTAAACGGCGACAGAATCGCGAGCTGATCCGAGATACTCGCGTCGAAACGCCTCGTTACGCATCGCAATCGAGGGAGCCCCGAGCTCGTACGTCGTCCCGCTCGTGCACCAGGTGACGTGGTCAGCCGCATGAAGCAAGGTCGCAGCTTCATTGCCGCTTACAACGACCGCGGTGCCAGTGCCAGCAAGTGTGCGAAACGCCGTGGTCAGAGCTTCAGCGTCTTTCGGTGCGAGTCCCCGATACGGTTCATCCGCCAACAAGCACCTCGGCCGCCGAACGAGGGCAGCAGCGAGTTCGGCGCGCCTTTTTTCTCCGCCAGACAACTCGGCAGGAAGCTTATCAAGGTGGTCAGTAATATCCATTTCACGCGCCGCCACATCCGGATCACCACCAGGAAA
>DASQPS010000200.1:0-4245 GCA_035643845.1 Gemmatimonadaceae bacterium
TCGATCGCGAGCTCGAGCTTCTGCGGCGTGTACATCGGATCCAGCGATAGAGCGCGTTTGGTCTCCCGTAGCGCTCCCGCGAAATCTCCGAGATTCGATAGCGTGAAGCTCAGATTGTAGTGCGCCTCGGCGAAATCCGGGTTTGCCTGAATCGCACGGGCAAACGCGTTCCTTGCGTCCGAGTATTTGAGGAGCTCGACCAGAATCAGACCGATCCCGTTCCACGCCACCGGATGCTCGGGTGCCGTGCTCAACACCTGACGATATGCCTCGAGCGCGAGATCGATGTGCTTGCGACGGAAAAGTCCGAGGGCGAGGTTGAGCCGCGCTTCAACCGGAGGAGACGGAGCCTGGAGAGCGCGCCTAAAGGAATTGATCGCGTTCTTCGTATCGCCCTTGTGCCAGACCAGTACGCCGAGATTGTTGTGCGCGAACGGGTAGCTCGAGTCGATCTCCAGCGCGCGGCCGTAACTCTCTTCGGCTTCAGCGTGTCTTCCCTCCAGCTGGAGCGCGACGCCGCGACCATTCCACGTCTTCGCGGTCGGAGAAAATTCGCGCGCGAACCTGTCCGCGGTGGCGATCGCCGAACCGGTGTCGCGCTGCAGCAGGTACAGCTCGAGCATCGCGTGCAGGACCTCCGCGTTTGCTTCGCCACCTTCGATGGCTTTTTCGTACTCACGGAGGGCTTCCTGGAAATATCCCTTTTGGCGTAGCGCGCGGCCCAGCGTGATGTGCGCCCCCGCCGGCGTCTTCTGTTGACGGCTCGGCGTCACGCCCTGGCGAAAAGTTTCCAGCGAAAGATTCGCTTGCGCCCGCACCAGCGTCGGATTCAGCATCACTGCGCGACGGTTCGCTTCCGCTGCCTCTTCGCCGCGGCCGAGATCGCCCAGGATGAAGCCGATCAGATAGAGAGCGTCGGGATTCTCAGGATTGAGCTCGATTGACCGCCGGACGGAACGCATAGCTTCCTCGTGCAAGCCGCGATTGTAAAGCGTCTCCGCGAGGAGAAAGTGAAGAACGGAGCTGTTCGAGTCGAGATCGATCGCGCGCTGGAAGAGAGAATGCGCGCGCTCCAGTCGGCCAGCCGTCTTCTCGGCGATACCGCTCTGAACAAGCGCTTCCAGATCTTCCGGGTTCGCACGGAGTCGCTCCTCGAGCTCCTGCAGCCGGCGCTCAAGCAGCCCGCTCTCGCCGTAAGCAATCTCGAGATTTCTGCGCGCGATGCCCATCCGCTCGTCGAGCGCGAGCGCGCGTGAAAACGCGACGATGGCTTCATCCGTTAGGCCTTTACGGAAATAGAGGACGCCGAGATTGTTGTACGCACCCGCGTCCGACGGATCGATCCGCCGGGCGAAGGACCGCAGGATGTCGACCTCTCCGCCAAGCGCGGCTGCCGGTGGGTGGGCAGTTGCCGCCGGGGTCATTGGCTCAGTCTACGCGCACCGCGCGGAAGATGGCGTCGAACGCGGAAGAATCCGGAACCAGCAAGAAGAATCCGTGAAGACTCTCCACCGGCTCCTCGAGGAAGAATTCCGTTTCGACGCAGAGAATCGGAGACTGCGCGCGCGGTGCACGGTCACCCAATGCTTTTAGCGCGTGCGCGGAATCGCCTGTCGTGAACGACGGCGGCGAAAGCATGAGGCTCATTCGAAGAAACTCGCTCAACGCCGTCAGGTACGCTCCAGCGAGAATGTTTCCTGCTTCCTTGAGCGCGGACTGCTCGAGCTGACCTAGACTCTGTGACGTGCCGCGCTTGCGGCGAAGCATTCGCTCTGCGAGCCTTAGCCCTGCCGGCGTCGCCAGAAGAAAAACTGTCTGACCGCCAATGTGTCCCGACATCTGCATTTGCACGGCGACGATCTCGACGTCGGCGGCAAGCTCCGGCACGAAGTCGCCGGGCGGCACGACGTTCACCATCGGCACGCTGATCATTATGCGTGTCCCGGTGAGGGTGGAGAGCGCAGTAGCGGCGTGACCTGCACCGATGTTCGCCACTTCGCGCAGCGCGTCGAGTCGAGCGGTGCTCATAAGAGTGTTGGCAGTTTCGGCTGATTCGAATTCGCGTGGAATTGTCATTTCAGAGTATTGTTGAGGCGTCGACGATGAGTGCTGCCGCGCCATCGCCAAGTATGGTGGCACCGCTGAAGAGCGTCCTGCTTCCATCGACGCCGTCGAATTGTTTCACGACGATTTCCTGCTGTCCGAGGAACTCGTCGACGATGAGTGCCGCGCGCTTGTCGGCAAGCTCCACCAGCACCACCTGGCCACGGGTTTTATCGGGCGCGGCCAGACCTACGCGATCGCGGAGCCAGACCGCCGTAAAGACGTCGTCGCGAATAGCAACAACTTCCCTTCCCTTTATCTCCTGAAGCATCGGCTGCGACAACGAAAACGTTTCGAGAACGTGTGTCAGCGGAATCGCATAAACTTCCTCGTCGACCTTGGCGATGAGCGCGCGCGAGATCGCAACCGTGAGCGGAAGCCGCATGCTGACGTTCGTGCCCAGTCCCGCGTCGGTGTGCACTTCCAGCGATCCACCGAGTGCCCGAACTCGGCTCGCAACGACGTCGAATCCCACTCCACGGCCAGAGATGTCCGTCACCTTGTCGGCCGTCGAGAATCCGGGACGCGCGATTATGCGCACCAACTCTTCCTCCGACAGCTTCGTCGTCGTCTCGTCGACGAGACCAAGTTCCTTCGCGCGTGGAAGGACTTTCGATTGATCGATTCCGCGACCGTCGTCGGTCACTCGGATGAGCACCGTCGCACGATCGCGCTCCGCGGTGAGCGTCAGAGTGGCAACGGGAGGCTTGCCGTTCTGTTTTCGCTCTGCAGGGGTCTCGATGCCATGGTCGAGCGAGTTTCGCAATAAATGCAGAACCGGCTCGCCCATCTCGTCGAGCATGGACCTATCCAGCTCGATCTCTTTTCCTTCGATCTTGAAGTCGATCTCTTTGCCCAGGGCGCGTGCGGTGTCACGAACGACGCGCGGAAACCGGTCGAACACCTGCCACACCGGCACCATACGGCTGGTCATGATTTCGTTCTGAAGACTCGCCACGATCTGCGACGCGCGGAGCGTCGCCTCGAGGAGCGCTGTATCGCCTAAACGCTCCGCGATCTGAGCGATCCGGTCGCGAGCGATGACAAGCTCTCCCATCACGTTCATGAGTGTGTCCAGACGACGCGCATCGATGCGGATGTGGCGCGGCGATTTCGTCGGAGGCGTACGTGGCTCGTCCTTTTTCTCGAGGCTCACGATCGAGAATTCAGAGGTCGCCGTTGGGGGCGCCTCTGCATTCGCGGCCGAGCGAATGCGACCGATGATCTCGCTGACATCGAGCTGGGTCGGAGTCTGTGCAGTTGCGAGGTCGACAGCCTCTTCAAGTACATCTGCGCCAGCAAAGAGTGTGTCCATTATCTGCGCAGAGACCTTCATCGACCCGCTTCGAAGTTTGTCCAGCAGCGTTTCGAGCTCGTGCGCGAGCTCGCTCACGCCGCCGTAGCCCATCGCGGCGCCCATTCCTTTGATCGTGTGGACCGCTCGAAACAAGCGCGTGATGGCCGCGTCGCTGCCCCCGCGCTCCAGCTCTAGCAGCGCGTTATTTATCTCCGAAAGATTCTCCCTGCTTTCGGAAAGAAAGAGCTTCGCGTAGCGACCGGTGTCCACTCAGCCGAGTACCCGCTGCACTGCTTCAAGAACTCGGCTGGGCTGGAACGGCTTGACCACGAAATCGCGCGCGCCGGCCTGGAGCGCTTCCTGAACGAGCGCCTGTTGACCCATCGCGCTGCACATGAGAATCCGCGCAGCGGGGTCCATCTGGGTGATCTGTTTCACCGCTTCAATGCCGCCCATTTCCGGCATGATGATGTCCATCGTCACCAGATCGGGCTTGAGCTTCTGATACTTCTCGACCGCCTGCTTTCCGTTTTCAGCCTCGCCAACAACCGTGAAGCCGGCCTGAGAAAGGATGTCGCTAACCATCGTCCGCATGAATACGGCGTCGTCACAAACCAAAACCGTGCTGCCCACCCTACCTCCTTTGTCCGAAGACTTCCTGAACCAGCACCTTGATGTCGAGCACGAGTACTTTTCTTCCCTGAATTTCAACCGCCGACGTCACTATTCCGGCCGCGACTGAGTGTAGCGCCCCGGCGTCGCCAAACTGATCGATTGGCACGTCGTGGATGTCGCGGACATCGTCGACACCGAGTCCCACGAGGCGCTCGAAGTAATCGATTAGC
>DASQPS010000201.1:0-18273 GCA_035643845.1 Gemmatimonadaceae bacterium
GTACTGCTGGGTGGGTTTGTCGCGCTGAACTCCGCAATATCGCGCGTCAGTGCGGCCACATTCAGGTCGGACCCGAGCGAGCCGTACACCTGCAGAGAGTAGTGGCCCAGGTGGACGGCGCTCTTCGCCCCCAAACAGGGAAAGAGAGGATCGAGAACCATTTCGCGAAATGCGGCAACGATCGAGCGCTTGAGCGCGCCGCTGGACTCGGTACGCGAATCTTCGACAGATGCTATTTGTGGCGCTGACATTTCACCGGCACGGATCGCTCCGAGGTAGCAAGCCAAACAATCGCTTTGGGGTTACCTCTACAATTCCGTTGCCAGCGCTAGCATAAGCGTAAAAATTACGGCCGAAAAAAAATCCGCCCGATTGTCATCGGGCGGACGTTCAGATCGTTAGATGGCTTCGCCGCTTACCAGCGATAGTGCGCGAATGCCTTGTTGGCTTCCGCCATCCGGTGGGTGTCTTCCTTTTTCTTGACGGCGTTGCCTTCGCCTTTGCTGGCCGCAATCACTTCGGCAGCGAGCTTCTCCGACATGGACTTCTCGTTTCGTCCGCGCGAGAAGGTGATGAGCCACCGCATCGCGAGGGCCGTACGGCGATCCGGCCGGACTTCCACGGGCACCTGGTACGTCGCACCGCCAACGCGCCGGCTTTTCACTTCGACTGCCGGCTTCAAGTTCGTTAGCGCCTGCTTGAAGATCGTGACGCCGGGTTGGCTCGTCTTGTTCTCAACGATGTCCATCGCGCCGTAGAAGATGCGCTCGGCAGTGGACTTCTTGCCCTGGTACATGATGGCGTTGATGAACTTCGAGACGGTCTGGCTATCGTAGCGAGCGTCGGGAAGAATGGGACGCTTGATGGACTTTTTGCGGCGGCTCAACGGTCAGCTCCAGCGAACTGTTGGTGTGTGATCACTTCTTCTTGCCTCCGGCAGCAGCACCGCCGGCTTTTGGTTTCTTGGTTCCGTACTTGGAGCGGCTCTTGTTGCGGCCGTTCACGCCCGAGGCGTCGAGCGAACCACGCACAATGTGGTAGCGTACGCCCGGGAGATCCTTCACTCGGCCACCGCGGATGAGCACAATCGAGTGCTCCTGCAGGTTATGGCCTTCGCCAGGAATGTACGCCGTCACCTCAAAGCCGTTGGTGAGCCTGACGCGCGCAACTTTGCGGAGCGCTGAGTTAGGCTTCTTGGGAGTTGTGGTGTAGACGCGGGTGCAGACGCCGCGCTTCTGAGGATTCGACTTCAAGGCCGGCGCCTTTTCCTTCTTCTGAACGTCGCGGCGGCTCTGACGGACTAGCTGGTTGATTGTCGGCATTAAACTCTGAACGTGATTCCAACGTCGCCCGTTTTGTGGGCAGACTAGCCTATAAAGTTAGGCGCGACAGTGGTTTGTGTCAACTCACGCGGTCGCGTGCTTCGCGACTGTCGCCCACCGACTCCGGGGCAGCGCTCCTTCACGGCGGCGTAGGAGCCGCTCGCCCAGAATGCCCTCGACGCGGCGTGCTCCGTGCAACACATTCCCATCGGCCGCGACATGGCGCCGCGACGCTCGAGCGGGAGGACGCATGGTGGTCTCCAGGACTATCGCTGTCTCGTACTTTTCGTTTGCGATCTTAATTTCTGCATGCGCTGGCCGAACGCATTCGAACAATCTCGCGGAACCAGCAATCTCGAGCGACGTCGTGACGCTGGAAGTAGAAAATCACAATTGGGCCGACGTGAATCTCTTCATCATCCACGACGGAGTGGAGACACGATTCGCGCAGGTCTCCGCCGCCCACGACGTCTCGCTGGAGATTCCCGAAAAACTTCGCGGGCAGATGGGCGTCATCCGGCTCGAAGCGCGCAGGATCGGTGGTACCGACAGTTTCCTGTCGCAGGCTATATCACTCCGGGGAAATTCGGCGGTCCGGTTCACGATCGAGAGCAGTCTCGCTCGCTCGAGCGTCGGAGTCTGGTAGGGCGACCGCGTCGATCTGGACTTCGAGTCGGGATTATTTCCCGTTTCCTGGCGGGCCTCCTGTCTTGCCCCCTGATACATCACCGGCACCTTTTGCCGCCAGAAGTGCGGTAGCCACGATCGCGCCCGCCGCAAGAACGCTCCGCGACATCGAGGTTTGGCTCCGCTCCACCGAACCGATGTCACGTGATGGAAGCGCTACCAGGAGATCAGAATAAGTGTCGTCGCCCCCACCTTCGCGCGCGACACGGCGTACTGAAAGAACCAACGATGTGTCCGTCACCGCCTTGAGCGTGCCCTCGAGCTGCCGCGCGCGGGCGCCAATGCGCGGAGTTACATCGACCGCGCCCTGATCGGAGAGACTCACTCGCACATCGTACCCCGGCGCACTCTGCGCAACGGGAATCGTGGTGTAACTCGCGCATGAGGTCCCACTCAAAAACAGAAGCACGAACGCGAGGTGTTTTCGAGCTTCGCTAGTCGCCGACAAAGTATTGCCCATGAGAATCTCGTCGAATGGAATTATTGGTCTCCAAAGCTGTCCGAGCCCAGTCGAACGACTGGGCTCGGACACTCAAACCATAAAGAAATTGAGCTTCTCTAGAACTGACCCAGGCACGGCTGGCCTGTTCCGTCGGACGTCGCATTCGCCGGATCGTTCTTGTTTCGAACACCATTTACTCCCGTATTTGGCTGCGGAATGTTGGTGTCGGTATTCCGCTCCCCGGCATCGTAATACAACCGAGCGGGGATTGGAGTCCCGGGCGCAGTAGGAGTGAGATTTGGGGTGCACGTACGCTTGTAATCGTTCCATGCCTCTTCGCCGAGCTGGAAGTCAGCGATGTACTTCTCGATGAGGATCTCGTTCAACAAGGTCTGCCCGGCGACTGCTTCGGCCGGAAGACCATGGTTCGCGCGCTCCTCATTGAGCTTGGCGAGCGCGGTCACTTGATCACCGGTGCGAAAAGCCGCCTCGGCCCAGATCAGAGTGTTCTCGTCGTACGTGACGTACGGTTGCTGGAAATTCGCGGCACCACGAGCAGAGCTGAGCCAATCTGGGGTGTCAGGTCCGCTGGCGTCGAAATACTGTGCGCGACGAGGGTCGTTGCGCCGCTGGAGAATTGTATCCAGCGCGACACCGATTCCAATGTCGCCTCCGCGTCCCGCTGGTCCATGGAACTGGAAATAGAAATTCGTCTCGGACGCGGTCTGTGTGAACGCGCCGACGTAATCCCCGTCATCGCTCATGATTCCCTGCTGCGCCTCAGCGAGCGCCGCTTGATAGGCAGGAATCCCTTTCACTTCTGCAGTGTGCATGTAGAAGCGCGCTTTGAGGGTGTGCGCCATGGCAGTCCACCGAGCTGGATCACCGCCGTACACAAGGTCCGAGCCGCCCGGACCGACGTCGGTCGAAAGCCCGCGGTTCAAATTGCTGATGCCGGCGGACAGGACTTTCTCCACCGAATCGTAGACCGCGAATTGATCGTCGAGCTTTGGATTCGCGATACCCTGTAGTGCCTGTGAGTACACGAGATCGCCGAATACATCGGCGCCGGTTCCCATCAAAGCTCCTTCTTCCACCTGCGCGACTCCCAGGTACAAAGAATCGCCGGCAGCACGAGCGCCGTCCTGCAGCTTCTTGATATCTACCAGACCGCCGGCCGTATAAAGCGCCGCGTGTGAGCCGTTGGTAGTGTTCTCGTCGTGAGCGTACGTGGCCTGGAGCGCCCCGTACTGATTCGCAACACCCGCAAATTGCTGGGCGAGGATTCCCGTAACGCGCGCGAGATCGCTTCCCCAGAAAGCCCAGAGGTTTGACTGTGTGGCGACAAATATCTGATCGTTCGTCGCCGTGGTCGGTCGATTCGGATCAGTTCCGGTCTCGCCGCCCGTCAGGAAGTTGCACCCTCCGACGGCCACCACCGTGGCGGCGGCTGCGATTCGCATCGCAGCGTGTTTTTTATAGTTAGTCACTTCAGAAGTCTCCGTTTTTGGCTAGCGAGAAAGGCTGAACGAGAGAACAAAAGATCTCGTCGGCGGATTGATGAAATAGTCCAGGCCCTGCGTCAGGAACTCGGCGCCGCCGAGGTTGACCTCAGGGTCGAAGCCGGAGTATTTCGTCCACGTCTTCAGGTTCCGTCCCGCGATCCGAATGTCGAGGCTCGAGAAGCCGGTCGCGTTCTTCACGAAGGCGTTGTCGAGTGTGTATGTGAGCGATATCTCGCGGAGTTTGGCAAAGCTGCCATCTTCCACGAACTGCGCGCCGACTGGCCCGAAACCGCCACCATCGCCCAGGAACCAGTTTTCCCAGTCAGACTGTGTCTGGAACGGAATCACTTTGACTCCCGGTCCAGCGGTTGTGGGGTAGACGTTGGTTGCGTAGTTCACGCCGTACTGGCCGTTCGTCATTGTACGGGCGTAGGTGTCTTTGCCAGTTCCGAAGAAGTCGAGAACGCCGCGCGTGCCGTTCCACACGCTGCCGCCCTTACGCACGTCGAGCAGGCCGGATAACGAGAGCTTGTTCCAGCGGAAGTTCGTCGTGTACGACATCGTGTACTTCGGATTCGGATCGGCGATGATACGTGCCGTTGGATCGTCCACGGGCAGTCCATCGGGGCCCAGGAAAAGAGCGCCTTTCTTGTAGCCTGGCGTGCTCTGCGCGCAGATTGCGTCGAGATCCGCCACGGTGCCCATGCCAGGAACGACCAGGTTGGTAATGCCAAGTCCGCAACGCGCGAAGTCGGTGCCCTGAATCACGCCCGGCGCAAACCCAACCGCGGAAGCTCCGATCGCGCCCTGGAATCCTTCACGGTTATATGTGATGAACTGAGCTCCGTTGAGGCTCAGAACCTTGCCGCGATTTCTTCCGTACTGGACGCCGACATCCCAGGCGGTGTTTGCGCGCTGGATCGGATGCAGGTTGAGCGTAAGCTCGACGCCTTTGTTACTGATGTTCGCCGCGTTCAGAATCTGTTGAGTAGATCCTGTCGACGCCGCATTGATCGGAGCGGCAAGGATGATGTCGGAGCCACGCTTGTTGTAGGTCGTGGCTGACATGTCGACCTTGCTGTTGAGGAACGCCATGTCGAGGCCGATTTCGGTCTCCTTGTTTCTCTCCGGACGCAGATCGGGATTTCCAAGAGTGAGGCTGGTCGAAATCGCGCCCTGTCCGTTGACGACATCCTTGAGCACATCGCCGAAGCCGCCCAGACCAAAAACGTTGGTGAAAGTTGGCGCTGTGACGGAGGCGTATGCGGGCGGTTCCTTGCCCGTCTCGCCGTAGGCGATGTGCAGCTTGCCGTACGACAGTGCTCCCGTTCCGGTGTGGTTGTTCAGCAGATTGCTGAAAGTCCACGCCGCGCTCGCTTTGGGATAGTTGGCTCGCGGGTGCGCCTTCCCGAACGTCGAGAAGCCGTCGTTTCGCAGACCGAGATTCACGACGAGCTGGTCGAAGACACTCGCCTCGACTTGTCCGAAGTACGCCTCGATGTGACGCAGAGCCCGATATTCCTGGGTGCTTGGGCTCACGGTGTTCTGAAGGTTGAACGGCGTAGCGCCAATCAGCTGTTCGCCGAACGCATACGTCTGCCGCAAGCGGCGAGAGTTGAGATTTTGGCCCACTGTGAACGTCAGATCGGTGTTCGATCCGAACGTGTGCTTCGCCGTCGCGATAAGGTTGTGATCGATCTCGAGGTTGTTGATGTCGTTGCGCGTGACGTTTCCGACAGGATCGTTCCCCGACGTGAGTGGTAGCGACTCCAGACGCCAGTCGTTGTAATAATCCGCGCCGAGAGTCTCGCTGACGTTGAGCCAATCGAACGGCGTGTACGCGACGTTGAGATTTGAGACCGAGCGTCCGAGCTCACTTTGATTTCCCGGGTTGTCGAGCACGAAGAACGGATTGTCGTAATAGACCGCGTTCTCCATTGCCGCGACGCTCGTTGCATTCGGGAATCGGTATGCGCGCTGCAAACCGTTAGCGAGGTAGGTGTCCTCGTTGTTGAAATTCGGCGGCGTGCGAAGCGCGCCGAGCATTACACCTGAGAGATTCGATCCTTTTTGGACGAATTTCCCGCGGGTGTCTATGTAACTGAGATTGCCGCCGATCTTCAGCTTCGAGTTCACCTGCTGCGTGCCCTTGAGTCTGACGGTGGCGCGGTTGTACTTATTGTTCGGTCCCTTGAGGTAGCCGTTCTGTCCGAGGAGGCCACCGGACGCGTAGAACGTTGTGCGATCGTTGCCGCCTGACACCTGGAGATTGTTGTCAGCAGTAATACCGGTGTCGAACAGCTCGCTCGCGTGGTTGAACAGCGGCGTGCCGGCGGTTGCGGCCGGGCCCCACGAGTAGCGAGCCACACTGCAATCGGGGCCACCACACGTGGCGGCTACCTGGTCGATTCCCTGCACAAAGGTGTGCTGGAGAATGTCAGGCATGTTGACTCGATCGAATGTCTCGGTGGACGAAAGGGTGTAACGAGTCGCGCCCGGCGTGCCTGACTTTGTCGTTATCAGCACGACTCCGTTCGCGGCGCGAGCGCCATAAATTGCGGCCGCGGCTGCGCTTTTCAGAATCTGAATCGACTCGATGTCCGCCGGGTTGATGTCGGACGCGCGGTTGGGCGCGACCGTGCTCGCATCGGCGCCGGATACGGTTCCAGATCCGTCGGCGATACTCTGCGTGGATATCGTCTGATTGTCGATCGGCTGGCCATCGACCACGAACAGCGGTTGATTGGTACCGGACAACGATGACGCGCCGCGAATCTTGACAGATGCCGAGGCGCCGGGCTCACCCGACTGTGTTCGTACCTCGACATTCGGCGCTTGCGCCGCGAGGGCCGAGACGATGTTCTGCGGATTGGCGGCGCGGTTGATCGCGCTGCTATCGACGGTGTTGATCGTTGTCGTGAGGCGTGCCCGTGTAGTCGACGTTCCGGCGCCTGTGACGACAACTACGTCGAGATTGAGTGGATTGACTACGAGTGAAAAGTTCTGGTTGATCGTTCCGCCAGCTGTCACGACAACGGGAATCGTGCGAGCCGCGTAACCGATCACGCGCGCGACGAGCGTCTCGGTCTGGCCGTTCGCGCGCGAGGCAGGAACTACGATGGTGTATCGACCTGCATCATCGGTATGAGCCCCGATGGTCGTTCCTTGAATCAGGACTGTCGCCCCTGGAAGCGGGACGCCCTGCTCATTCGTAACCGTACCTGTGATAGTTGTACCGGCCTGTGCTAAGGCCGTTGATGCCGCGCAGACGATTGCAGCGATTGCGACTGCGAACTTCTTTACCAGGTGTCTCGCGATGTTGCTCTGTGGATTGGGTGGGTGGAAGCCGAAAACCGGTCGAGCAGCAGACACAAATCTTCTGTGCATACCTCTCTCCTTCTCGATGGTGTGCCCGCACTAACGGGCACTGGTTGCGCTCGCCGGGCGATTGTGCCGCGAGCGTGGATGTCGGTCGCGCTCATACACGCTGAGAACTGTCCCTCCATGACGGTTATAGGCAACACGGAATTCGTGCCGACGCGTGTGTAATACCGACCGACTGCATTCTGGCAATTACACTGGGCGCTTAGCCATCAACAAAGGCTTAGACACGCCAACTACAGTTTTGGTTAGGCCGGCGTTGGTTTTTTTTGCGCGAAGAGCCTATTCGCGGTTAGCCAGTGCGCCGAGCTCAGCCGTGAAGGCAGGAAGCCGGTCACGCGCGCGAACTCCTTCGCTGAACGGACCGAGGAGATGGCTGATGCTATTTGCGTAGTAGCTGACAAGTGGCCGATTGCCCGGAAGAATGGCGTAGCCGCTGCCAACCTTCACCAGCATCCGACGCATCCGCAGCATGCGCCACGCACGGTCGAACACTTCCTGGATCGGTCCTTCCCGGTGGATCACCCGCGCGTTCAGCTCCCCGAGCACGTCACGCATCTCGGTCATGCGCGCGAGGAGCAAAGTGTGAGTCACGAAGTCGCCGTCGAAGCTCTGAAGCGCAGCGCAAGCCAGCGTCACCGGCGTTACAGGAATGATTGCCCCGACCCGTTCCATCGCTGCGTCCGCGAGTAGCTGAATTCGCTGCAAACGTTCGTGCCGATCGAGTCCAAAGAATCCGCCAGTCTGACGGTCCTCCGCGTCGAGCCACGGCTCGAGGGGAAACGGCTCGCCGATGACTGCGGCCGCTCGACCATATCGCTTCCACCGTCGCGCTACAATGCGTGCCGAGTTCCAGAGCGCGTAACGGAGGACCTCGGCGAGCTGGACGTGACGAGGCGGGCGGGTTCGCCCTTCGCGCGCGTCAAGCTCGCGAACCAGCGAGCGATCCTCGAGCACGCGGTCGTAGTTGATCGCGACAGGGACGATGTACAATCGGCGTCGTATCGACGGATCGCGCGCGACACCGACCAGATAGTCGAGCAGTCCTATCTTGGCCTTTCCGAGACGGCCGTCGCGGCTCAAACCGCCTTCGAGAAATATTCCCTGAGTTACTCCGTTGCTCGTGATAAGCTGGACGTATCGCTCGAGAACTGTCTGGTAAAGTTTCTCCCGAAACTTTCGACGGATGAAGTACGCGCCGAACGACTTGAAGATGTACTCGAGAGGAAAAGTCCGCGCCCATTCACCTACCGCGTACGAGATCGCGACCTGTCCCGAAAGTACGTAGCCAACCAGGACATAATCGGCGTTCGAGCGGTGGTTCATCAGGTAGATGACGATGGCGTCACGGGGCATTGCCGCGCGCGATGACCCGCCCGCATACTCCGCCGAAATCTTGTAAAAGAAGTTCAGCAAGACCCTGCTGACTACGAGTCCGACCTTGTAGTAGGTGAGGATGTTGAAGAAAGGGACGATCTCGTCGATGTACTTCTCGACGAGCTTCCATGTCGCCGCCTCAGGGCATGATGTGCCGGCGGAATGCTCGGCGACAGCGGCGGCGATTGCCGGATCCTCGAGCAGCGTCGCCCGAATGAACGGCTTTGCCGTGAGCTTGAACCGGTCGATGCGAGCACCGGACCGGTGAACGGCGCGCAGAGCAATTCCCGTCGCGCGCCAACGGATGATGAGAGCTACTGCGAGACCGGCGAGTGCAAAGCCCGCTAAGACCCACAGAGCGAGCCGCACGTCACCGGTTATTCAGGTGCTTAATGAGTCGGTCCACCGGCGACGGCGTGAAAGGTGACGACATCGTCGTCTCCTTCCTTCACGGTCACCACCTTGTCGTTGGTCTCGCCAGGCGCAAGCTGGAAGCCGTTGATGAAGCTGATGTGGATGTAGTAGTCTCCGGCAGTCACTCCACCGTCGCTCGCCCCGAATACCGCGACTCCATCGCTGCTGGTGAGGCTCGCGCGCCAGAGGAGCCCGCCCCCATCTATCACCTTATACAAGTCTGCATCTGCACCTTGCACTCCAATGTTGTTTGCATCGACAACCTTGGCCGAGAGCTTCCCGAGTGCGACCGGCGAGCTCGAGTCACCGCATGCGAGAGTTGTGAGTAGACAGACAGCTATGGGAAGCGCAAAGGTTCGTGGACGAGTTATTCGCATTTCTACACCTGCGGATGAAGTGGGTGGGCTGCATTGTCAAACCGTGCGAAAGCGGGCTGTGGCTTTACTACTATAAGATAGGAAATGGACGGAGATAGGAAATAGACGAGGCTGTAGCCTACCGGGCCGGCTGCGGCAGAACGCAATCAATGCCTGACCGGGAGTCTCGCCAGCGCGCGAAAGGTCACGACGGTGTCGTCGCCTTCTTTTATCGTAATCGGTCGATCGTTCGTCTCGCCGGGGGCAAGAGCATGCCAGCTGATGAAGCTGACGTGAATCATGTAATTGCCCTGGATCACGCCACCGTTCTTGGCCCCCAGCACCGCAACGCCGTCGTTGTCCGTCCTGGTAGCTCTCCAATAGACCTTCCCCGACGGCGTCAACTTATACAAATCGACAGCAGCACCAGGCACAGGTTTGTTATTACGAATATCGATTATCCGGACAGCAAGCTTGCCAAGGGGATAGTGCCTGGTCCATCCGCAACCCTGAATCACGAGCAGCGCGGCAATCGCGACGCAGACGCGAATCCGCCACTCAGAAATGCGCAAAGAACTACCTCCTATCGTATGAGCCCGAACCGTATCTTTCGTAAATACTAGGCATTTCCCAACCGGACGGAATACGGTGAGGCTTATATCAGCGAGCTTTCTCAAGCCGCGATCCTAGGGGCGTCCAATGCCTAGCGGATACGTGCTCGGCATTTCCGCGTTTTACCACGATAGCGCTGCCTGCCTGCTTTCCGGCGAGACCATCGTCGCCGCAGCTCAGGAGGAGCGATTCACGCGCCTGAAGGGTGACGCCCGGTTCCCAGCGCACGCGGCAAGGTACTGTCTCGCCGAAGCGGGGATCACCGCCTCCGAATTGGACGCGGTTGTCTTCTACGAGAAGCCACTTCTCAAATTCGAGCGGCTCCTTGAGACCTACCTCGATCTTGCACCGCGCGGACTCGGTTCGTTTCGTCGAGCCGCGCCACTCTGGATGCGAGAGCGCCTGTACATCGAACGCGACTTGCGCGCAGGCCTTGGCGACTACGGCGGAAAAATTCTGTACACCGAGCACCACGAGTCGCACGCCGCGAGCGCCTATTACGCATCGCCGTTCGACGAAGCCGCGATCCTGACCATCGATGGCGTCGGAGAATGGGCGACCGCGACCATTGGTGTCGGGCGCGGATCCAGTCTGGAGCTGCTGGAGGAGATGCGCTTTCCAGATTCGCTGGGTCTTCTTTATTCGGCCTTTACATACCAGGCCGGCTTCAAGGTGAACAGCGGCGAATACAAGTTGATGGGCCTCGCCCCGTTCGGTAATCCGCGCTACGTCGATCGCATTTGCTCGGACCTATTGAAGCTGGAAGGCGACGGATCGCTACGTCTCGATCAACGCTACTTCGATTATCGGGGCGGCCTCAGGATGACGAATCGTCAATTCGACCGGCTTTTCGACGGTCCGCCGCGACAGCCGGAAGCGCCGCTGACTCAGCGCGAGATGGACCTCGCTCGCTCCGTCCAACAGGTTTGCGAAGACGCCGTTCTGCGCATGGCTCGACATGCTTATGAGTTAACCGGACTCAGGAACTTGTGCATGGCGGGAGGCGTTGCGCTAAACGCTGTCGCCAATGGCCGTCTGGCGCGCGAAGGGCCGTTCGAGAAAGTTTGGGTGCAACCGGCCGCCGGTGACGCCGGTGGGGCCCTCGGCGCCGCGTACGTCGCGGCCCACAAATATTTCGGTTTGCCGCGCAGCGAGCACCGCGGCCGCGATTCGATGCAGGCGGGCCTCCTCGGCCCCAGTTTCGATGCAGAAGAAATACGTGTCGCCCTCCAGGACCTTGGCGCGCGATACGACGAGGTGGGCCAGCGAGCCGCACAGGAATGCGCGGGGCAGCTGGTCGCCGAGGGAAAGATCGTCGGATGGTTCAGCGGGCGGATGGAATTCGGTCCGCGCGCGTTGGGCGCGCGCAGCATTATCGCGGACGCGCGCGACCCTGGCATGCAATCGCGATTGAATCAGAAGATAAAGTTTCGTGAAGGCTTTCGGCCTTTCGCGCCGAGCGTGCTGAGCGAGCGCGCCAGCGAATATTTCGACGTTGGCGTTGCATTGCCGTTTATGACCTTTGTAGTCCCAGTGGCGGAGTCGCGCCTGATCGCAGAACGAACCAGCGACGCGAAAGGGCTTGCACGCGTGGCGGAAGTGCGGTCTCAAATTCCGGCTGTCACACATCTCGACTACACAGCGCGCGTTCAGACTGTCTCGCGCGAGGACAACCCTGAGTTTCATGGTGTCATTGCAGCCTTTGCCGAGCGAACGGGTTGTCCGGTGATCGTCAATACATCGTTCAACGTCCGTGGTGAGCCAATCGTCTGCACACCACGCGACGCTTTCGCGTGCTTTGCGCGTACCGCGATCGACGCTCTCGTGATCGGTCCGTTCGTAGTTCGGCGGGAAATGCAGGCGAAGAGCTCCCTTTCGGCGGCCGGTTCGTTGGCGATAGGCCTCGATTGACAGAGCCTTCGCGCAACGCGGATTCTGCCACCGCTTCGGCCAGGCAGCGTGAGCGCGACGGACGGATTTTCGCGCTTACGCTTTTCGCCGGGTTTCTGGTCGTTGCGCTGATTGCGGCGCGCAAGCATAATCGCGCTATCGAGGAGGGCGCGGGTTTATTGTCGGCGGTCGCGTTACTCGCCGCGCTGCTATTCCCCGGTCGGCTGGTGCGGATACGACGCGCCTGGACGCGCTTCGGAGAAGCGCTCGGCTATGTCACTACTCCGATATTCATGACGGTCGTGTATTATCTGATCCTTACGCCGATCGCAATCATCCGGCGAGCAACCAGACGGCGCGAAGCTGAGGAAGGCTCGCGTTGGCACAAGCGGCCGCCCCTCCCGGGGGCGGCTCGCATGGAGCGACAGTTTTAGTGCTGACGGTTATCCGCGAGCTGTGGGCATTCATGCGCGAGCGAAAAAAGCTGTGGCTCGCGCCAATAATCGTCGTGCTCGTCCTGGTTGGAGGTCTGTTGTTCCTTGCGCAGGGTACAGCGCTCGCGCCGTTCATTTATTCGATTTTCTAAACGACGTGCGGGACGCTATTGCCGTAATCCCAGCGTGGTTAGCAGCTGCGCGAGTCCTGGGTACGATGGCGCGATTTGCGCGAGTCGAAGGGCGGCGTCACGCGCTCCAGGAATATCGCGCGACATCCCGTAGGTGAGCGCGAGCTGGTACAACACGTCGGGCTGCGCGGGATCCAGCACGAGCGATTGCCGAAAATACGAGATCGCCAGTGGAATATCCCGACGTTGGGCCGCGCGGACACCAAGCACCCTCAACGCCGGCGCCGACGGCCTGATCGCCACCGCGCGGCGCAGCGCAGCCTCGGCTTCATCTTGACGTCCGCCTAGGCCAAGAGCGCGAGCTATGAGAAGCCACGGCTCGTCCTGCAGCGGAGCGTCGCGAGCCAGACCGGCGTATTCGGCCGCCGCGGAATCGTATTGCTTTCTCCGTTCGTAGGCGGCGCCGAGCTGGAGCTTCGCAATCTCCCAGCGCGCTCCACCGGAGACGGCGAACGCGAGACTGTCGAGGAGATCCTTCGGCGTGTAGCGACCACGATAATCGATCTGCTGTGCGACGGGCACGAACGGCCATCTTCCCTGGAGCGTGCGCGTGATGTGATAGGCGATGCGTTCGTCGAAAGGCGTCAGATCCATGCCGCGCGCGTAGTCGCTCCATGGGCGCATACGCGTCGTATCGAAATTTCGGCCGCGCAGTCCGGTCCGCAGCAGCGTCTCGAAGAAGACGCGGCCGATGAGAGCCTGGCCGTCGCGCGTGGGATGCACGTGCTCGAGAAAAATGTTCGATCCGGGTACGCCGCCCGGCGACACCGATGCAAAAGCCTCGGCGACGGGAACATAAACAGCTCCCGTGCGCGAGCACACCTGCCGGATTACGTCGTTGAATTCGCTAGGCGCCCGGAAGCGAACGACGTCGAGGTCGCGCGCTCGCGTGAACAGGCTCTTCGCGCGCACTGAATCGCCTCGAGCGAGCGCAGCCGCGGCGCTGTCGTAGGCGCTGCGAGCACCACCCGGAGACGAATTCGCCTGGGCCGCGAAGGGCACTTGGTCCCGCAGATTGCTGGCGAGGCTTCCAATGAGGACTGGCGTTCCATTTCGCGTGAACACCGTCGCGATCGCCTGGAGATTGCTCTCGAACTGCCGCACGCCCTCCTGGTACGCCGGACTGTTGAGCGGAATCTCACGGTCGCGCGCAAGAACCTCCATCAGGCTTGCAGCCTCGAGGTCGTTTTGGCTCGCGGGCCTGCGACGAATCGCGGCAATACCATTCCTGAGCGCGAGCACGGTGCGAAGCCTGAGGAGTCGCAGATACAGTCTGACGACGCCGACGCCGCCGGGAATGCTCACGCGTGAAGCAGTGCCAAGTGCGCCGTAGTACTCGTTGTGACCGGCGTAAATCAGGACCGCGTCGGGATGTTGTGCGGCGACCTCCTTTGCCATGTCGAGCATCGCAAAGCTGTTTGTCGCCGCAATTCCGAGATTTATAACTTCGACGGAATCGCCCGGAAGAACATCCCGAAAAACATCTCGCAGCATCCGCGAGAACATTACGTTGCGGGGATACGGAAATCCGGCGGTCGCTGACTCTCCGAGCACGAACACTCGAAGGGCGCCGGGGGGTTTCTCGGCGGCGAACATTTCGGGAGCCGGGTTCGGTGGATTTGCGATGCCTGAGAACCATCGCTGGCCGACGTGTTGGTTCGCGACGAGATAGTTACCGTTGACGATTCGCGCCGGGACGAACAGCGGCAACCCGCCGTCGGGCCGCGCGACGCGAAGCGCTCCCTCGATGATACCGATGATGAGAAACGGTATCAGGAGCGTTATCGTGAGGAAAACGAAGTAGCGGCCCCGCGTCATTTGACAAGCTTTACCGGCTGAAGTAGTTGTATAGGGTACACCGCCACCGGTGAATGTCGAGTGGCATCGATTACCCTCCCCACCCGTAGGTAACTATGCTAGTTCGTTATGCACTCGCGGCCACACTGTTGTCCGCAACTCTCGCTGCGTGCGCCAGCGCCCCGCCCGCAGGCTCGGCCTCATCCGACGCGGCGCACACTGCGGAGGTCCTCACCGGCGCGAGACGGTGGACCGGAACATTTACGCCGACACAGTCGCTCAACAGCTCTCTCGCACCGAGCACTCGCCAAAACGGAAATGGGAGC
Organism: Gemmatimonadaceae bacterium; assembly: GCA_035643845.1. Lineage (GTDB taxonomy): Bacteria > Gemmatimonadota > Gemmatimonadetes > Gemmatimonadales > Gemmatimonadaceae > UBA4720. The sequence continues at coordinate 14,735 of DASQPS010000201.1, forward strand.
GTGGAGCTAACGGTAGCTCCAGGCGGTACGAACCTCACTCACGTTCGGCTTCGTGCCGGAGTGTCCCTCGAGCCGGGACTCGAAAATCTTGGCTGGACGATTAATCCGGGGAACTGCGGTTCCGGCGACGCGCCGGTTTTGTCGTCGAGCGTTTTCCCCTTGATGCAGCTGGGAGCGAACGGACAGGCGAACTTCGACGACAACATTCCCTGGGCGCTTCCGGAGACGGGTAGTTATCACGTGAACGTTTATCGTGGCAGCAGTACGCAGCTGAATAACGTCGTCACGTGCGCGGAGCTGCGTCGGAAAGATTGATCGGAGAGAGCGACGGTTCTTTGCCGAAAACAAGTCGGGGCGGATCGTTAAGATCCGCCCCGATTTGTTTCGCACCTAGACCCGGCGAGTGGCTGGTTCGCTCAGGTCAGTGGCTGGTGCGTCAGGAGCAAGGATTGCTTCCGCCGAAAGTGTAAATCGGCAGACCCAACGTTTCGAGCTCTTTGGCGGGGATTGGAAGCTGACAAGCCGTCCCCGTCTGTATCGGTTGGTCTGTAACGGCGCGCCGCCAGTACAGCGTCGTGCCGCTTGTGTTCGTGAGCTCGACGTCGCGTTCGTAGCTGATGTCGCTGAGCAATCCGTCGGCGCCGTCAGCCACTGTTGCGGGAGTAAGGTTTCCACGTCCAACTCGCGTGATATTGATTAGGTCTGCAGCTTTTTGCAGGTTGCCTAAGTGGATCTGAGCCTCTGCATTGATGAGATCGCTCTCCGCCGCCAGCATGTACGGCACCGGGCCAGTAAAGCCACCTGGCTGCGACTCGGCAGTGAATTCATAGCGCTTGTGGTAGAAAACGCTCTGCATGTAAATACCGCGAGCCGGGTCGCCGATGGGTGGCGTCTTATACGCATAATCTGACGTGTAGCGAGCGTCTGGAGACGATCCCTGCGGCGGAATGGTGCCATCGAACTTTGGCGGGACCGCCGGATTCATACGGTTGATAACCCGATGATCCATGCGGATCCAATCCTGCTGATCACCATATGCCGCGACATACGACCACCATTGGTTATCGTCGGTCACGACCACTATGTCGAACGGAGCGCCAGCGGAGCCGGTACCAATACCCTTGTCCGCGAATGCCGCAACGGCGGTCCAATCGACGGACGCAGACTGCGAAGGGATTCGCGGACTGTAGGCGAGCAGCATCGCCGCCATAGTATTCGCGATGCGATTGATTCGCTTCGATGTTAGCGCGCCATCCTTGAGTGGGAAGTCGGTCACATCGTAGGTGTAGTCGTGGGCCGCGGTAGCGGCGATCACGTCCTTCCACATTCTCAGAGTCGAGTCTCTGACCTCGGCGTACGGAACCAAACTTGGCGGGGTGGTCGGCGTATTGTTTTCGGTGACCACGAACGCCTTGTCGAATTCCATCGCGAGGTAGGTGTACGAAGCCGCCTGCGAGAACTCTGCTTCCTCTTTGTACTGTTCGGTGAGGTCCGGACTCCCGAGCGATAGACCTCCTTTGAGCGCGCGGAGCACGTCGTTGGTAGCGCCGATCGTTCCGTAGTTGTAGTTCCACGGCGTTTCGGTGACTGCGCGGTCGCCACCGGCACTGCTGTTACCGTAGGGGATGCGCGGCTCCAGGTTGTTGAACCGCATCCCGAAGTTACCAAAGTTTCCCGTCGTGACGTCGGATGTCACAGACCCAAAATGATAGGGTGCGAGGTCACCGTTGTCGTCGGGGCCGGCCGACACCGTCGTCATATACCACGACCGCACGGTCGATTGAGCGAGCGACTTTACGTCGCTCGGAGACGCGAGTGCTCGAGCGACGTCGGGGTTATCCGGATTACTGATATCGAGGTTGTTGCACGCGCCCGCGAAGAGTATCGCGGCCGCCCCGATAAGCGGGTACGCTTTCTTTATTTGCGCCATTAGTTATAGCTCCGTGTCAGAGTGGGGGTCAGAACGTCAACTCCACCTGACCAGTGATTGTCCTGAAGTTGGGATATCGGAACCCGTCAACGCGGAAGTTGAAATCTCCGCCGGCGGTGACATCCGGATCGAACCCGGTGTACTTGGTCCACGTGTACAAATTGCGGCCGATCAACGCGATCTTGGCACCGCTTGCAAGCCTGTCCAGGCCAGTGGTCCTCATGAAGCTTGACCCAAGCGTGTAGCCGACTGAAAGTTCGCGCAGCTTCACGTAGGAGTCGTCCTCCACGAAGTAGTCGCTGGCCACAAGTCCGTTATACAGGCTCTGCGTAAATACGGAGAACGGGACTTTCTCGGCGGCCGGCTTGCCCGCCATGTCCATGTCCCCGCTGCGGAGGTCCTGGAACATCCACTGCTTGGTGAAGTTGTAGACTTGTCCGCCGTGCTGGCCGTCAAACAGCGCATAGAGCGTGATGGCCTTCCAGCGGAAATTGTTCGCCCAGCCCCAGTTGAACTTGGGGTTTACGTTGCCGATGACGAACTGGTTCTGACCGGTTGCGTCGACGTACTGTATGAGTGCGCCAGGCTTGGTCTTCAGGATCAGGTATCCCAGCGGATTCACGGTGTAGTCGGTTGCGACAGCGTTCGCGTTGGCCGGGTTCTGCTTCAGCTGGTCAAAGGTGCGAACCCACTTGACACCGTACATGATGCCCAGCGGCTCGCCCTCCTTGTAGTAGAACATGTCCTGGCCCTGACCGAGACCAGGCACGCGGAACGGCGCCCGCCCAAGGTGGTCGATGTTCTGCTTGGTATGATCACCAGTCAACGTGAACGAGTAGCTCATGTTGGGACGAGTGAACACGTCAGTCTCGAGACTGAGCTCGGTGGTCCTGGCGGAAATATCAGCCGCGTTCTGAACCTGGTTGGTGAATCCGCCCGACTGCGCCAGCGAGAGCGGAATCGCGAGGAAGGCGCCCCGTGTAATACGGTTTGCCTGAACGAGCTCGAGGTTGAAGCGATTGAGGAAAGCCGCGTTCAAACCAAACTCATCCTCGGTTGCAACGGCTGGGCGCAGGTTCTTGTTGCCCACCTGCGCCTTGCTGATCGAGCCACCGCTCACGCTGTACGTCTCGTACTGGTCGGCGAAATTGGGGCGCAGACCGGCGGTGCCACGACCCGCACGGAGCTTGAACTCCTGAATGCCCGGCATGTGGAAGTCTTCACTCAGACGCCACGCACCGGAAATACGGTAGAAGTTCTTCCAGCGGTTGTTCGAGCCGAATAGCGAAGAACCATCTCGACGCCACATTCCATCGACGATATACCGATCTTTGATGTCGAGAGTTTGCGATGCGAGATAGTTGATATTCCGCTCGAGTTGGTCTGTGGAAGTGAGCGAGACCTGAGTCGGATCCGCGGCATCGAATTCAGGAACATTGAGAACGTTCAGCTTGGTGTCAGATGTCTGGAAGAAATTTGACCGTCTTTGCTCGAAGATGGTCGCGACGCGGGTGGTGGTGTTTATCGCATCGAAGAATCTTCCGATGGCAGTACCCGCGACCTGGCTGTTCCACGCATCGACAATGTTGCTGTTACGCGAAATGGATCC
>DASQPS010000202.1:0-4082 GCA_035643845.1 Gemmatimonadaceae bacterium
GGAGTAAGCCTGGCCACCGTTCTAAAGCCGGTACTCTGGGCTGCGGCAGGTGTGACGCTCGTGATGGTGGTCTTCAACGACCAGGTACTTCCCAGATCGAACCATCGCCTGGCGACGCTGCAACGCGACATCGCCCAGAAGAAGCCGACATTCGGACTGCGCGAGCAGGTGATCAACGAGGTGAGCCCGGGCAAATTTTACCTCCGTGCCGGTCACCTCGAGGAAGCCTCGAATCTGATGCGAGAAGTGACCATCTACGACATGTCCGATCCCACCAGACGCCGAACGATTTACGCGGACAGGGGGAACATGACCATGAGCAAGGGGATGACTGATCTCGAGCTCATGCTCTACAGCGGCAACATGCAGGACGTTCCAACCACGAATCCCGACGAGCTGCAACGCCTCTACTTCGACTCGACTCTCATTCGTGTGCGCGGCGTTGGCAACCAGTTCCAGAAGACGTCGCTCGACACCTACAAGAGCGATCGAGAGATGACCGTGTGCGAAATGCAGAGAGCCGAGGACCGCGCCCGCAGCGAACACGAAGCAGCCCGCATTGATTTCGAGAAGACGCTGGCGTCGCTCCAGAAATCGAAGGCAAAAGTCAGCAAAGAAGCTTTGGCCGAAAACTCGAATGAGCCGTGGGACATCGGTCTTGGCAGGCTCTATTGCAAAGCCGTCACGCTGGTGGCTCCGAAGATCGCACAAGCGCAGAGCGTCTCGCCGAAACCGAAGCAAGGGATACAGAGGATTCCCGGCCGAAGAATTCTGACCCCTGATGCCGCCACCACGGCGGGGACCTACACAACCGATTCTTCGAAGAAGATTCCGAGATCGCCCGCGACCCCGACAGTATCGCCGCAAACTGCATCGGAGCTTGCCGCCATCGAGGCGCTTCGACTCAGGCTGGATGACAGTGCGGCGCTAATGGACGCCTACAGCGTGGAGATCCACAAAAAGTTCGCGCTCGCCGTTGCGTGCTTCGTGTTCGTGCTTCTGGGCGCACCGATTGCGCTCCGGTTTCCACGAGGCGGCGTCGGTCTGACGATCGGTGTGAGCCTGCTAGTCTTCGCGCTCTACTACATCTGCCTGATCGCCGGTGAGTCACTCGGCAAACGAGGACTCATGCCGCCAGTGATCTCGATGTGGCTCGCCAACGTCATTTTCGCGGCACTCGCGCTCGTGTTGCTTTCCAAGATGGGCCGCGAAGGAAGCACCGCGCGCGGCGGTGACATGAAGGAGATGTTCGATTCGCTGCGAAGCTGGGTTCGTTCCAAGCTTGGCCGGAAGAAGCCCGTCATCGAGCCCGAAAGAGCCGCGGCTTGAGCACCATGGTCCGAGCCCTCGACCGCTACGTATTCACGGAATTCTGGAAGATCTTCGTCACGACCGCGCTCGGATTTCCGGTGCTCGTGAACATCATCGACCTCACCGACAATCTGAACAATTATTTGGGCAAGAATCTCAGCGTCGGCCGAATCGCGCTCAGCTATCTGTACTGGCTTCCGGATTCGATGTTCATGGTGCTTCCGGCAGCAGTGCTGTTCGCCACCGTTTTCGCGATTGGCGCACTAACACGACACTCCGAAATCACGGCGGCGAAAGCATCGGGGATCAGCTTCTACCGTTTCATCGCGCCGATCTTTGTCGGCGCCATTATCGCGACGATCCTTGGTCTCGTGCTGGGCGAGCTTGCACCGCTCACCAACAAGAAGAGACTCGACATCCTCGACGTCAACAAAGTCAACATCACATCGGATCGATACAACTTCGCCTATGCCGCCGATCGCGGCCGCGTCTACAAGATCAACGCGCTTCACCTCGGCAACAACGCGATCGACGGGATGGTGATCGAGCGAAAGGGAAATGGCCCCGACTATCCGTCCTACGTCGTGACGTCGAACACCGCGCAATACCGGAACGGCAAAGGCTGGATGTTGCGCAAAGGAGCGATGCATCTTCTCACAGACTCGACACAGAATCTCACATTCAGCTTCGATTCGCTGGTCGACCGACATTTCAGCGAGGCGCCGAAACAGCTGACACTCACGCAAAAGGCCCCCACCGATATGGGCTTCCGAGAGCTTGGCCGATTCATCACGTCCATGGAAAGATCGGGCGCCGAGGTGAACGAGCTGCGCGTCGAGCGCATGCTCAAGCTCGCGATCCCGTTCACCTGCGTGGTTATTCTTTTGTTCGGAGCGCCACTGGCGACGAGCACGCAGCGCGGCGGTGCAGCCTATGGCATCGGGCTCAGTCTGGCGACGACGATAATATTCCTGATGCTGATTCAACTCATGAAAGGAATCGGCGGTAAGGGGATTATCCCAGCGGATTTGGCAGCGTGGCTGCCAAGCATCATATTCGGGATCGTGGGACTCATACTTTTCGCTCGCGTAAGAACTTGAGCCGGGATCCACTCGGCTTTTTTCGCACGGTGGGCCAGCGCGGTTACTTCATGCGCGACATCGGGCGCGCATTCCGCGATCCACGGACTTACGGGCCTGAGACGATCCGGCAGATGCGGAACATTGGCGTCGACTCGCTCCCGCTTGCTGCAATCGTGGCGGCATTCATCGGCGCGGTGACCGCCTTCCAGACTCGGTACCAGCTGTTCGGAGGAGTACAGCTGTCGGTGGTCGGGCTCATCTCGCGACAGTCGATCATTCTGGAGCTGGGGCCTTTGCTCACCGGACTCGTGCTGACGGGCAGAGTCGGTGCGCGAATCACCGCCGAGATCGGGACAATGCGTGTGACAGAGCAGATCGACGCGCTCGAGACGCTCGCCTACGACCCAGTTGCATATCTCGTGGTGCCGAGGTTGATCGCGGCGCTCGTGATGCTGCCGGTGCTCACGATTCTCGCCGACGCGATCGGAGTCGGAACGGCAATGTTGACCGCAGTCACAGCGACGGATTTGACGACTGCGGATTTCAGCGCAGGCCTACGTCTGTCGTTCACGCCTTTTCAGATAGTGTATAGCGTGATCAAGGCGACTATATTCGGGGGCGCGATAGCCTTCTTCTGCTCCTACGAAGGCTACACCGCGAACGTCGGCGCCGAGGGCGTCGGACGAAGCACCGCGCAAGCGGTAGTTGTGACGTCGGTTGCGATTCTGGTGCTGGACGCGCTCACGGCGGCCCTGCTCGCCCCTTATCTCCAGGCATGAAGACAAGAGACGAAGTACTAGTAGGACTGCTCGTTACAGTGGCAATCGTCGTGACTGTGCTCGGCTCACTGTGGCTCGCGCGGGGTGGGTTGTCGAAGGGCTATCCGCTATACGCGAAGTTTCCGTGGGGCGCGGGACTCAAGCAGGGACAGCCGGTATTGCTGGTCGGAGTGAACGTCGGGTACGTGGACCAGGTGGATCTCCATCAGGACGGAATCCTGGTGACGACGATGCGCATCGCGAAGAACTACAAGGTTCCGATTACGAGCAAGGCCACGGTTATTCCGAACGGCATCTTTGGTGACCAGGCGGTCGCGCTGACGCCGTCGCGGCCCGATCCGCGTTCGTTCAAGGCGGAAGACACCATACCGATCGGGCCATCGACGCCGGGGATCGCGGAGATCACGGGCAAGGCTGATTCCGTGATGAAGTCTCTCAACGTGATCACCGCGACGCTGCAGCAGGAGATGGTCGCGACCGGGGGAATCCGGGATCTCAGAAACGCGATTGGCGCGACGAACCGTTTGGTGACCGAATTTGCGTCGATTGCCGCGGAGCAATCGCGTCAGTTGTCGGCGACGATGACTTCGCTCCGACGTGCGACTGGCGCGATCGATCCAGTGAAAGTGGATTCAACGGTGGCGAACCTGCGAACGGCGAGCGCGAACATGGCCGAGATGAGCGCGCAACTGAAGGAGACATCGGGGAAGATCGACCTGATCATCGCGAAGGTCGATAGCGGGAACGGCAGCGCGGCGAAGCTGCTCAACGATCCCGGAGTCTACAACGATGTTCGTGCGCTGCTACAGAGGATGGATTCTCTCGTTGCGGACATCAAGAAAAATCCGAAGCGATACTTTAGCGTAAAGGTTTTCTAGCCGGTTTTTGTCGCCGGGTTTTCAAGGCGATT
>DASQPS010000203.1:0-3112 GCA_035643845.1 Gemmatimonadaceae bacterium
ACGCGTTCCGAAACGATCCGCGGCAAACTCGACGCTGCCGACCAGCGAAGGAGCCACGATGTTCCCCGCCACGCGAATCACGAACAGATCCCCCAGGCCCTGATCGAACACGATCTCGGCGGGAACTCGCGCGTCGGAACAAGAAAAGATTATCGCGAACGGGTCTTGCCTCTGCGTCAGCTCAGGCCGGCTGGCCTTGCTGAGGAGTCCGTTGGAATCGCGAACCGTAGCAATAAATCTGCGGTTGCCCTCTTTCAATCGCTTGAGTGCTTCGTGCGCCGGAAGGAGGCCCGTCAATCTTCAGGCACCAGATCGGGAGTCCACACCACGTCCCAGAGATGACCGTCCGGATCCTGGAAATAACCGGCGTATCCGCCATAGAAAGTCTTCTGAGCAGGCTTGATCATAGTCGCTCCCGCCCCGGCCGCGCGCTCCATCACTTCGTCAACTTCTTCTTTGCTCCGCACGTTGTGTCCGATAGTGAATTCCGTCGGGCTCTGCGCGCCTTTCGCGAGACCCGAATCCCACGCAATCTCAGTCCTCGGCCACAGCGCGAGCTTGAGTCCCGACTGAAGATCGAAGAACACGACAGCGCCATGCTCGAACTCGGTGCCGACTATTCCCTGTGTTGGAAATCCGAGTCCGTCACGATAGAACGCGAGCGAGCGCTGCAGATTGTTCACGCCGATGGTAAGCACGGTTATGCGGGGCTTCATGCGCGAAATCTAGAACCGCCACTCGCGGATGAGAAATGCTCCGAATGCGCTGGTTGTCACGATATCCTGAACTCGCGACAGTGTTGGCTCTCTGAGCAGATAGCGCGTGTCGACGCCGGTTTCGAGCCGATATCCTTTCGTGCCGCCGAACCAGTGCACGAGTTGCACTCCCGGGCGCACCAGCGCCGATGGATCGAGAGGTGATTTCACTTCGACGAACGTGTGCACCTTGATGTATTTGCCGAACTCGAACTGCGTTGCGCGCAGGAAATTTCCAACATCCGTCTGCACATCTGCCGGCGTGATCGTGAAGACGTCGGCGCCGAGTGAGCGTGCGGCGCTCCCGGCGATCTGGTCGGCGACGACACCGAGCGCCACGCCAGCGAGCTGACGGCTGGCGAGTGCTGCTCCAGCGCCCACGAGATTCGTTCCGCCGCCGCCATTCGTGAGGCCTGATCCCTCGAGCTGGATGAGCGACGTCGACGATTGTCCGAACGCCAGATAGCTGAGGAGATCGCCCTGCGGAATCGGTGGCTGCGCATCACTCGTGAGCGAGATGTTCGGTGTCTTGAGCGTACCGCCGACGACGATCTGGATGTTGATCGCCTCGCGGTTGGGCTGCCGCACCTCGTACTGCCCCGTCGCCTGCAGAGTCGGGTTGAGCTCTGTGGAATTGATGAACGTCGCCGATCCGCGCGTGATGTTGAATCGGCGCGTCATGAAAGTATACTCGCCGCGATCGCTCAGGATCACGCCGTCCAGTACGAGCGTCTCCTTCGCGCGGTTCACGTGAACGCCCAGGTCGCCGTCGCTGTAGATCTCGATGTTCGCTTCCTGTGACCTCACGAAGACGTCGCGGTCGATACGGAGATTCACGTCCATGAGCAGGTTCGCGAGAAGCGGCGACTGCGATGGGAAAATTTCCTTGTCCGACATTACCGCGGTATCGAGCACGTTGAACAACGCGGGATCTTCAGGGCCTACGAGATTCTTGTTCGTGGACTTCGGGATGTAAATCACTCCCTGTCTCAGCCGCAGATCGCCGGTCACATGCGCGGCATTGAAGGGCCCGACCATCTGGAGATTCGAGCTGACAACCAGCTGGCCTCGATCGTTGTTCAGCACTTGCGCGCCGCCTGTGACCAGGCTCAGGTCGAAGCTTGGAGTCGTCAGCGATTTCAAGCCAATCCCGCCCTTCAACACGATGCGACCCTTGTTGTTGGCGGAGATCGAATCAATGACGATTGTGTCGCCGAGCATCCGGACGGATGCTTCGATCTGGTTGAGATTTATTCCGGCGGGGATCACGTGCAGAGATCCCTGGTGCATCGCGAACTGCCCCGTCACCTGCGGCTTGTTGAGTGTACCAGCGACCTTGAATCCGCCGCTCGCTTTGCCCTTTACGTTCGAGACGTAGGCACTGAGCTGCGGAATCAGCTCCATCGGCAGACTGTCAGCGGTGATGTTGAGCGCGATCTGCCGGTTAGCGGGGAACCTCGATCCAGTAACGCCTGTCAACGCGAGATTGATTGGAACCGTTCCCTGCGCCGTGAGGAACGGGGCTTCTCCAGGTCGCATCGCCGACGCCGTTCCCGACAGAGTTTGATCAGCGTACTGCACTTTCCCGTGGACCTCGGGCAGGCTCGTTCCGTTGTAAAGGAGATTCGTCCCGCCAAACGCGCCCGTGAACTGTGGATTGGCAAGCGTACCAGTTGCGTGGACGTTGAACGACACCAGGCCGGTTGCGTTGAGACTGCTCTGTGTGAGCGCAGTGACGTCGCCGATGTTCAGATTGTCGACGGCAATATCGAGATTCGCGCTCCCCTGCTTCGGAACGAGTCCGTTGACGTAGATGCGTCCGTTGTTCTCTGGATTGCGGAGCTCGAGATTCTGAACTTCGATCCCCGCCTGTCCCCAATGCAGCTGCGCGACTCGCGCGCTCGACCACACGCTCGTATCGAATTGCAGCTTGAGGTTATTGAGCGTCAAGGAATTCCTGATCTTGTCCAGCGTGAAACCGGCGTCGGCCGAGTAGGTGCGCTGGTTGTCCTGGTTGACGACGAGCTGCAGCGTGCCGTTCGGTTTTTTGTAAGTCAGCTTTGCGCCGACGCTGTCGAGACTGAATCCCGCCGCGTTCACCGACCTTGCCTGCGCGTTCACGCTTACCATCGACTGCGGCGTGCGCGCGTTCACCCAGTCGTAGTCAGCCGTGAACGATCCGACGCTGCTGCCGCGCGCGACGACATTTGTGCCTGAGGCAGTTCCCTTGAGACTGAAATTTCTGATGTTCCCGGTCGCCACGCCATCGGCGCGCACGCTCCCGGAGACGAGGTTCTTCGGCAGACCCTGCGGCGTGTCGACTGCCGCGCGCACAGGACTCACTCCGGAGACAACGC
>DASQPS010000204.1:0-4111 GCA_035643845.1 Gemmatimonadaceae bacterium
CGGCGTCGAATGGCGGGTCCGTGCGATCACCGCATCCACCTTGTGTCCGGGGAGCTGGCCACCTTCGCCGGGTTTCGCGCCCTGCGAGATCTTTATCTGCAGCTCCGTCGCGTTCACCAAATACTCGGCCGTCACCCCGAAGCGAGCCGACGCAACTTGCTTGATCGCGCTGTTCCGATTGGTGCCGAAGCGGGCCGGATCTTCGCCGCCCTCGCCGCTGTTGCTGCGTCCGCCGAGCTGGTTCATGGCGACGGCGAGCGTCTGATGGGCTTCGGCGCTGAGTGAACCGAAAGACATCGCGCCCGTCATGAACCGCTTGGTGATCTCTGCGGCGGGCTCGACCTCGTCGATGGGAATTGGTTCGCGCTCGACGAAATCGAGCAACCCACGCAGCGTGGATTGGCTGCGCGTCTCGTCGTTGGCGAGCTTGCTGAAGTCCTTGAAGGTCGAATAGTTGTTGCCGCGCGTTGCGTGCTGGAGCGTCGCGATCGTGAGCGGATTCCAGTTGTGGTGTTCGCCTTGGGCGCGGTACTGGTATTCGCCTCCGGCATCGAGGCGCTCAACGGCTGAATCGTCAGGACTGCGGTACCAGGTAGCAGGTACCGGGTACCTGGTACCGCTGTTCGAATAAAACGCCTCGCTGTGCCTCCGGAGCGTCTCCGACTCGATAAGATCGAGATCGATTCCGCCCACGCGCGTAGGGGTGCCCTCGAAATGCTGGTTGACGAGCGTCGCGCTCAAGCCAACGGCTTCCCACAACTGCGCGCCGCAATAACTCTGCAGCGTCGAGATGCCCATCTTCGACATGATCTTGAGCAGGCCCTTGTCGAGCGCTTTGATGTAGCGCTCCTGTGCGGCGACGCCGGGTGGTTGATCGCCCGATGCTTCCGGCCGCGCCATCGACGCGACGGTTTCCAGCGCGAGATACGGATGCACTGCGCTGGCGCCATACGCGATCAAAAGCGCAACCTGCGATACCTCGCGCGCTTCGCCGGTCTCTGCTACGAGACTGACGCGCCACCGCAGTCCTTCACGAATAAGGTGATGGTGGACGGCTGAGATTGCGAGCGGAGACGGGATTGGCGCAAAGTCGGCGTTCGTGCCGATATCGCTCAGAATGAGAACGCCGCATCCTGATGCGACGGCGTCAGCCGCGCGGCGACAGAGCTCGTCGACGGCGCGCTCCAGATTTGACGACGACGGAACGGACGCGAGCTGCGGACGGCCGTCCAATCCGGATTCCGATTGGCGGTCCACACGAAGCAATGTCGGAATCGTAACCGCACGGAGCGTAGGGTCAACGACGCTGCGCAGGGCAGCAATCTCTTCGTCAGTGAGAATTGGTTGCGCAATTCGGATCTGCTTCGCGTGTTCGGCGGTCTCTTCGAGCAGATTGCACTGAGGTCCGAGATTCATCGCCAGCGACATCACGAGCTGCTCGCGTATTGGATCGATCGCCGGATTCGTCACCTGCGCGAACATCTGCCGGAAGTACGATGACAAGAGTTGCGGACGATGCGAGAGCACGGCGAGTGGCGTGTCGTTTCCCATCGATCCGGCGGGCTCTTCACCTGCGTCGGCCATTGGTCCAATCACCATCTTCAGCTCGTCGATCGTATATCCGAACGCGCGCTGTCGAGCGACGAGTGGAATCGGCGAAGCGACGGTGCGTTCGTGCGCGACGAGCGCGGCGAGATCCACTCGCTGCTCGGCAACCCAGCGCTTGTAGGGACGCACCGACGCGAGCTCCTGCTTGATGGCTTCGTCGTCGAGCACGCGGCCTTGCGTCGTGTTGACGACGAGCATCTTGCCCGGCTCGAGGCGTCCTTTGGCGCGGATTTGCTCGACAGGAATCGGAAGAGCACCGGCCTCCGAAGCTAGCACGACGAAATCGTCCGTGGTGACGACGTAGCGAGCAGGGCGCAGTCCGTTGCGATCGAGCATCGCCGCGACTTGACGGCCGTCGGTAAACGCGACGGCCGCCGGACCATCCCATGGCTCCATGAGCGAAGCGTGGTACTCGTAGAACGCTCGTCGCTCCTCGGGCATCGTGCTTCGACCTTCCCACGCCTCGGGAACGAGCATCGCCATCGCGTGCGCGAGCGGGCGTCCGGCGAGCGTCAGCAGCTCGAGCACGTTATCGAGTGAAGCGGAGTCACTCTGGTTCTCGCCGCAAACGGGAAGGAGCGCCGCGAGCCGACCTCCAAATCGTGCTGAAGACATCAGCGATTCCCGGACGCGCATCCAGCTCAGATTTCCGCGCAGGGTGTTGATCTCACCATTGTGGCAGAGAAACCGGTACGGATGTGCGAGCCGCCACGACGGAAACGTGTTCGTCGAGAAACGCGAGTGCACGAGTGCGATGGCGCTCGCGAGGTCTGGATCGCGCAGGTCGGGATAGAATCCGGTCAACTGATCCGGGCGAAGCATCCCCTTGTAGACCACGGTTCGCGACGAGAAGCTGGCGACGTAGAAATCGCCTCCGTTGGCGGCCTGACGGAGCGCCGCCTCTATTCTTCGGCGAATGACGTAAAGAGTGATCTCGAAGGAAGCATTCGTGTCGACTTCGAGGCCGACGCCCATGCGTGCGACAAAAACCTGTCGCACGACGGGTCGTGCGCGTCGGGTTGGAGGCGAGAGCACTGTGTCGTCGACGGGGACATCGCGCCATCCCAGCACCGAGCACCCTTCCTCGGCGACGATCGTCTCCACGATGCGCTCACACGCTGTCCTTGTGGTGCGTCGAGACGGAAGGAACAACATCCCCATTCCGTAACTCCCGGCGTCGGGAAGCGCGATGCCGAGTGGGGTGCAGACGCGCCGCAAAAAGGTGTGCGGCACCTGGAGAAGAATTCCAGCGCCGTCGCCAGTGCAGGCGTCGGCGGCGACCGCGCTCCGGTGCGAGAGGTTATCGAGCAGCAGGAGCGATTTGTCGACGACGTCGCGCGACCGGACGCCGTGGATGCTCGCGACGAAGCCAATGCCGCAGGCGTCGTGCTCAAAAGCCGGATCGTATAGCCCCTGCTTTTCCGTCATCGCCAATCCCGGAGCTCGAGCTCCTTTGGCTGCCGCGGTGACATAAAAAAAGACCTCTTCCGATTTGGGAGAGGTCCGCTGCGCGCTTGCTGCTAGGTCGAGCTAACCAACCGGTTGTGCCCCTGCGCAACGTCTTCCCATTGTCTCGAGTGGAAGCGAGAGAACCGGAAGTCGGTTGGCGTAATTCGGGCGCTTGATGATCACGCGTTGAAGCTAGCAGTTATTTCATGCACGTCAATAGTATAAATATGCAAACGCGGGCCATGCGCTCGAGCGAGCTCGAGTGCAACGAGGGGTATGGCGATTGCACTTTTCACCGCGCAAGCCACCACGGAGATAATTATGAGCGGGCTATTCGACCTGATACAACAGCAGATTGGCGCGGCTGGAGTTCAGCAGATTGCAAAATCGGTGGGCGTCGATCCATCGGTCGCGCAACGGGCCGTCGCGGCCGCGCTTCCGATGATATTGAGCGGAATGTCGGCTCACGCGGCCGCTAGTCCCCAGAACGCGCAAGCGATTCACGCAGAAGCCGACAACCAGGTGGCGCCAGCTGGTACGGCGCCGGCGGTCCCACCAGCAACGGCTGACCAGTCGTTCGGCGGCGGATTGCTGAGCAAGGTGCTGGGCAGCCGCACGTCCATGATCCAGGACGCAGTCGCGAAGGCAGCTGGGATCGACGCGGCGAAGGCGGGCCAGATCATCGCGGCGCTCACGCCGCTCGTCATGAGCGCACTCGGCAGGAAGAAAAGTCAGGACGGCTTGTCGCCGAGCAACGTTCAGGGGACACTCCAGACCGCTGCCGCTGATGCGCAGGCCCGCGCGACGCAACAGTCGCCAGGGTTGGGCGGCGTCCTGGGTTCACTCGTGAACGAGATCTCGCAGTAGCGACTCTGACCGAAGAGCGCCCTGCAACGAGCGCTGCGATTTCTTTGCGCCACAAAAAAAGAGGGAGCGTCTTTCGACGCTCCCTCTTTTTATCAGGCTTGATTCAGCCCAATCAGGTGCAGGTAATGACGCCAGCAGTCGTAACGCCAGAGTCACAAGTCTTCGAGGAAAGAGCATGCGAAGCGGT
>DASQPS010000205.1:0-10899 GCA_035643845.1 Gemmatimonadaceae bacterium
ACCGAAGATGGGAAGCAACGTCGCCGCTTTCCCGGAGTAAAATGAGAGCATTCCGTCTCCCGAGCATTGCGTTGCTCCAATGGATGCACGCACGCCGAAAATTTCGCCAGTTGTAGAACTCACCGGCCGCCAATAACTTCCGAAGCTCTCCCGGAGAGATGGCCGAGAGGCTGAAGGCACCGGTTTGCTAAACCGGCATACGTGGAAACGCGTATCGAGGGTTCGAATCCCTCTCTCTCCGCTCAGCGGGTCCGCGCTCGGCGTGTGGGCCCGCTTTTCTTTCTCGATTCGTTCATGACCGCATCAGAACGTCCGCGTCTACGCTTCGCTCCCTCCCCGACGGGATATCTCCACGTCGGCGGAGCGCGCACCGCGCTATTCAACTGGCTGTACGCGCGAAAGTACGATGGCGTCTTCCTGCTTCGTATCGAGGACACAGACAAGGCGCGCAGTACCGAGGAGAGCACACGAGCAATCTTCGACGGCATGCAGTGGCTCGGTCTCAACTGGGATGAGGACGTCGTGTACCAGGGAGCCAATCTCCCTCGGCACCAGGCTGACGTCGCGCGTCTCGTCGAGGCTGGCGCAGCGTACCGCTGTTTCTGCACGCCCGCCGAGTTGGAACAAAGGCGTCGCGAGGCAGAAGCGCGAAAGGAGGCCTTCAAATACGATCGACGATGCGACCGTCTGGCAGCGTCGGAGGTCGCGCGCAGGGTATCGGCGGGTGAGCCACACGTCATCCGCTTCCGCGTTCCTGATGGAACGACGGAGTGGAATGACTTGGTTCACGAGCGAATCGCTTTCCCCAACAAGGACATTGAAGATTTCGTGATCCTTCGCTCCGACCGAACGCCGATCTATAACCTGGCCGTCGTTTCCGACGACATTGCGATGGGCGTTACGATCGTAATGCGGGGAGACGACCACATCTCGAACACCCCAAAGCAGATTCTGCTTTATCGGGCGCTCGGAGCTCCGCTACCGACGTTCGCGCATCTCCCAATGATCCATGGTCTCGACGGGAAGAAACTGAGCAAGCGGCACGGAGCCACGGCGGTCGGGGACTACCAGCATTACGGTCTTCTCCCCGGCGCGATGCTCAACTTCCTGGCTTTGCTGGGTTGGTCTCCCGGAGGGGATCGCGAGATCATGACCGTCGACGAGATGATTCAGCTTTTCAGCGTCGACGGTCTTCAGAAAAAGGCCGCCATTTTCGATCCGAAAAAACTGGAGTGGATGAACGGCCAGCATTTGTCGATGATTCCTCTGGAGGAGCTCGAGCCGCGTGTTACGCCCGCGATTGTTAGCGCGCGGCTGGCAACCGAGGAGGAGCTCGTCGACCGCCGCGACTGGTATCTCCGACTGCTCGACCTGCTGCGCGTTAGATCCCGCACCATCGACGACATCGTACGGCAGGCCGGTCCGTATTTTCTTGACGATATCGACTATGACCCGGCCGCTGTTGCGAAGAACTGGAAGGATCCACTGGAATCCGCAGATCTGCTTCGTGCGTCACGTGACGCGCTCGCGGCCGCGCCAGAATGGACTCAAAGTGCCCTCGAATCCGCCCTGCGCGGACTTGCTGAAAGCAAAGGAATCACCGCTGGCAAGGTCTTTCAGCCACTCCGGGTCGCGCTTACCGGTCTCACGGTGAGTCCCGGCATATTCGAAATGCTCGGCCAAATGGGCCGCGAGCTATCGCTGAAGCGCATCGACAAAGCTTTGGTCGCGCTTGCGGGGTCGATGCCGCCAGAGGCGCTATGAAACGGTTGACCGGGTACCATTCCGTACACAGATTGTGGGCAAACGCGGGGCAGGCACAGCCAGCCCAGCCACTTCCAGGGGCACAATGATGGCCGAGCAACTAACAAAGCTCGAGAGCTCGGTGTATCACTACCTTCTCGATTTCACGGCCGAGAACACATATCAGCCGAGCATTCGGGACATCGGTAAACAATTCAAGATCAAATCGACGAAGACGGTCTCCGATCTTCTTCAGTCGCTTGCGAAGAAGGGATACATCGAGCGCGATCCTTCGAGGTCGCGCGGTGTGAATCTGCTTGGGTTTGGCGGCGCGCAGCGCACCCAGCCCGTGCCGTACTATGGAAAGATTCACGCTGGTGAGCCGGCTCTGCTGCCGGAACATCGTAATGGGTTCATCACCATCGACCGGCGCTTCGTTCCGTCCGACGACGTCTTCTTTCTCAAGGTGAAAGGCGACAGCATGGTCGGCCGCTGCATCAATGACGGCGACTACGTAATGGTGAATCCGCGTCAGGAGCCACATGACCAGGACATCGTCGCTGCAAGGCTTGGCGAGGAGGCCACGGTGAAGACCTATACGCGACGCGGAGGCTCCGTCGTTCTGGAAGCAGCCAACCCCTCCGATCGCGACATCCCCGTCGAGTCCGGTATGGATTTCGGAATTCTCGGTGTCGTGTGCGGCGTCTTCCGGCCTGGTTTCGACGCCAACCTCGGCGGTACGGCATTACAATCGTAGCAGGGAGAGGCGTGCTCAAGCAGCTCACTCCCGTCCTCATTGTCGACGCCGTCGAACCGTGCATCAAGTTCTGGGTTGATCGCCTCGGCTTCGCAGTGACGAATGAAGTCCCGGCGCCAGACGGAAAACTTATCTTCGCGAGCGTCCAGCTCGGTCCTATCGAGATCATGTATCAGACTCGCGCGAGCGTTGTCGACGAGCAGCCAGGCGCGGCGAAAGATCTCATGGGTCATTCGGTCGCGTTGTTCATCACCGTCGAGGATCTCGATAGAATCGAGAAATCACTTACGGGCGTCCCTGTCGTCAAGCCGAGGCACGAGACGTTTTATGGGAGCACCGAGATCTACGTCCGCGAGCCGGGCGGAAACACCGTCGGCTTCGCGCAGTTCACCTAAAACTCGCCAACCCTAGAAGCTGAGCCAGTACGAGACTTTGACAAGGAAAGTATTGTCCGGTCTCGCGCCGAACAGATCGCTCAAGTCACGCGTCGGGACGAAGGTGCCGAGGTTGCGATCTTCCTGATCGCGACCCTGCGTCCACACGAGGAACAGCGTTGAGCCGGGCCTGTACTCCCAGCGCGCAACTGCGCTCGCGTGTAGCTGCTTCACATTGAAGCTCGCCGCATCTGTAGGCGCGACGTAAGGCCGATACCTGTCATCGTAGCGCGCGGCACGCGGATTGGCGAGCTCGCGAAGACGGAAATACCGACCGGTCGTGAGAAAGGGCTCCGCATAAAGCTGCAGCGACATCGTGGTCGTCGCCGTGTAATTGAGCCTGCCAGTGAAGCTGAGTAGCTGCTGATCCAGGTGCGCGAAGAGATAGTGCGTGGTATCACTGCCGATCGTCCCGAACGTGTCGAACCATTGGGTGTCGCTGCGATTGCGTTGGTACCGAGTGCCGAGCTCCCAGCTCAGATTACTGCGCGTCTGCACGATCACATAGGGACGAACGCGCCATAGTGTCGATCTGCCCTCGTCGCCGACGGTGTAAATCGCGGCAAAACTGGGGACGACTGCCTGGCGCGGATCGGCGCCGATGTTGATGAGCAGATTTGCGTCCGGAGATGCTCTGACCGCCGGGCCACCACGCGCGCAACGGTCGCAGTACGCGGTGAACAGGTTGTCAGCCCACATGTCGGCGGAAAAAGTCATCCGGTTCCGAAGCTCGGTCGAGAAATAGACTTCGCTGAAGTTCGTGGTTGGCAAACCATTCGCGGTGTACTGATTGTACTCGTAGAATTGAACGGCAGCGTTGCGCCAGAAGGCTCTCGGTTGACTGCTCTGCAACAGCGCCCAGACATTCGCAATTTGTTCGTCCGCCTGGGAGAGAAAGCCAACGTCATTGGTCTCGAAGCCAGGCGAGAGCCGTTCGTACAACGCAGCGTACGTAAACGTCCCGGCGACCTTCGCTGCTTTGAGCTGGAGATCCGTACCCGAAAGAGAAGTGCGCAGCGAATCGTATGGCAACCCGGCATCGGGACGATTGTAATAGTGAACAGCATTTCGTTGGGTCTGATCGATTGCCGCAGCGCTGCCCTTTACCACGCTCGTGGCGAGCGAGCCGGACACGCTGTACCGGCCGTCCATAAAACGATGACGTGCATCGACTCCGCCGACCACGGCGTTGCGCCGAAGCCGCTGCGCCGCGGCGTCATCAAGCTGGCGGTCCACGAAAGTGACCATGGTGCCTACTCCGGACTCCCCGCTCCGGAAGTCCTGTGACGCGCGCAGAACTCCGTACTCCGTTCTCGGCTCGATCATCGTCGGACCGACCGACTGTTCGCCCGTGGTTGCGACGAGACTGCCAAGCGAAGTGCCGTTGGCGAGCCGGCCTGTGAGCTTCGCAGCGCCAAGTATCGTGGTCGCCGCGGGAATGTCGGCGTTTGGATCGCTGACCAAGCCTGCGAGCTGCGGAGCGCGACCAATCCTTCGCGAGTAGAACAGACGCGACGCGTCGCCATTGAAGTTGAAAATGCCAGTGCCTTCTAGGAAGAATGGCCGCTGCTCGGGGAGGAACGTCTCAAATGCCGTGAGATTTAACTGAGCGGGATCCGCTTCTACCTGGCCGAAGTCCGGGTTCACTGTTGCGTCGAGCGTGAGGTTCGACGTAAGGCCGTACTTCAGATCACCGCCTATCGTCTGCTTCTCTGCACGTCCGAATCCTGAGGTCCGTGGACTGCTCACGTTCTTCGCGACCGCGTACGGCGCAACTTCCAACCGATGCGAAGATCCGAGCCCGCGCAGCCCAGAGAGCTCGCCGAACTGCGACGCAATCCCGCTCTTGGACCGGCGATAAAGCGGCCAGCTATCACGCTCGCCGGTCCGCACGATGTCGCGAATCACCATGAATCCGAATGTGTCTTCTGCGTCTCGCGGGTAACGGATCTGACTGAGAGGGATTTGGAATTCCGCCGTCCATCCGAGCGAGTCTATCCGCGTGGAGACGTCCCACACAGCGTCCCAGGTCACGTCCTCCTGCGCGTCGTTGTAGGTGTAGTAGTCGCGCTTCACGCCCGCTGGATTCACCGCGAATTCGTACCCGGTTCGGCGGTCGTGGTAGGAGTCGATCATGATCTTGATCTGTTCGCTCGGCGTCTTTACGTCGCGCCGCGATAAGAGAGAGACGATGCTGTCAGGATGCGGATCGAACATCCGCGCGAAGATGTAGAGACTACCCGCGTCGTAAGCGACCTTCACTTCGGTTTGGAAAGTGGGATCGCCGTCTTCTTTGGGATCGAATTCGCGGAAGCCGGTTATTGCGGTCGCCCTTTTCCATATTGGGTCGTCGTCGCGGCCGTCGATTACTGGCGGCTGTTCGCTGAACACAGCGCTCGCGCGACCGAGCCCGGCACCCGCGGCAGCATTGGCTTGGTGATCGACAACCACTTGTTGAGCATGCGCACTCCCGGTAAGTGCGAAGAATGCAAATGCTAGTTTTCTAGCACTGGCGCGCGCAATTATACGAACGCGAGATCTCATTGACCCTCCATTTAGCGCCGGCTACCCGGCGCTCGTTTCGGTGTTACGAGTGAGCCCGCCGCCTCTTCGTCACTGATCCCCGCCAGCGGCGGCGAGTACGTTCGCCCGGTCGCCCTCCGACGGAACTGCCATCGCAGCCTTTACGAACGCATCCTTCACTTCGCGGGTCGTAAGATATTTCTGCGTCGCGACGCTGATGAGTACGTTCGCTCGATCGCCGCTCGAACCAAGCGTAGAAGCTCTGTTAATCAGCGCCAGTGTCGCGGCCGTCGCGTTCGGCTGAAACACTCGCTGTGAAACCAGGCTAATGAGCACGTTCGCAACATCACCGCTCGATCCCATCGTCTTGGTCGCGTCGACAATGAGCAAAGCGATTTCAGGATCCGCGTGGCCGTACGGCATCGCCGAGATAAGTACGTTCTCCATGTCGCCGCTCGAAGGGATCGTCGACGCTGCCTTGAAGTACGCTCTACGCAGCGCCTCTCTGGGAGTAGCGAGGTACTCCGCGGCGGTCGTCGTCAGAAAGTTCGCCTTATCGCCGCTCGAGGGCAGATCTTCGGCCGCTTTTGCGAGCAAAACCAGGAGCTCCGGGTCTGCGGTCGGCGCGAGTATCTGCAAAGTGCTCGCTCTGTCTCCACTCGATCCGATGCGAGGCAGCGCCGCGGCTAATGCTTGGCGTGCCGCAGGATCCCGCAGCGCACTTGGCGGCAACTCTCGAATGATGGAGCTCAGCTCACCAGAGCTGGAACCGAGATCGGCCGGCGCTTGAACGGCGATCCGTTGAGCGTCAGCTGCGGACAGCGGCGCTCCTCGGAGCAGCGCCCGATAGTGAGCGCCCCGCGAGCCAACACTGTGAATCTCGGCGATGGTTTTCAGCACCGCGGGCACGCCGCCCTGCGCACGAAGTCGAGCAACTCGCTCGGGCACATTGATCGAGGCCTCGCGGAGAACTTCTGGCAGGAACCCGGATAGCCACCGCTGCATGTTGTCGTCGAACGGAATCGCGCGGCCATCGAGCGTGGCCGTGTAGGCTAGCGATCCGTCGACAGCCGGTACGACGGAAACGCTGCGATCAGTTGTGCTGGTCCGTTCTCGAAACCTCGCAAATCCTCCGGGAGAAAGCTGAGCGATATGCATTTCGTCCGGAGAGAATTTCGCCGGCCCGATCACAGTCGCCTCGGCGCATCGGTTGTCAGTCGTCGACATGTACTGGATGATCTGGCTCGAGCCATTTTCGGTCACGTTGATATGCGTACCGTTGTGCCCGGCGGAGAACGACTCGCCGCACGTCCACGCCTGGCTCCACGACTGTTTGAGCCCGGTCTTTGATGAGGGAGCGACCGCGCCACTAGCCGAGATCGCTGGCAACGCGGGAAGTCGGGTTGCCACCGCCGCCGAGGATGTTGCATTCGGATCGACCATCGAAATCTTGGGCGCGTTGGGCTCGATGAGTGAAACCTTGAAAGACTTCGGAAAGTCGTCTGGTATAGCGCTAGTCTCCTGGAATGGACGCCACGCCGCGAGTGGCAGCGTGAGGAGCGCGACCACGACAGCGGCCATTGCAGTGCTTCGACCGTTCAGAGTGCGTCGATTGAGCTTCGGGTCGAGAATGGCGAGCATCCGTCCTTCGAACTCCGACCGCCGTGCCATTGCTAGAGCAGCGAACGCTGGAGCAGCGTGGTCGTGGCGCCGCGTTCCAATAGAGCGAACCATCTCGAGCAGCTCGCCCGCGTAGAGCGAAGGCGCGGTTCCATCGCGCAACACGTAATCGTCGCATGCGTGCTCGCGCTCGACGCGCATCTGGTGCGCGGCGATCCACACCAGAGGATCGAACCAGAAGAGAGCGATTGCGATTTGCGCGATGAGCTGGGTTAGTGCGTCGAAGCGTTTGACGTGTGCCATCTCGTGGACCAGCACGAAACGACGCCTTTCTTCAGGCCAGTTGTCTGCATCATCAGGCAGCAGGACCGCCGGGTAGAGCACGCCCCACGTCACCGGAATGGCTAGCCTGCTCCCGCGAAGAAGGGTAAGCGGTCGCGTGACGCCGAGTCGATTCGCAAGCCGTTGGGTGAGCGAAAGCCACACACCGTCCTCGACTCGATAACCTTCGCGAGCGAGTTGTCCAACCCTCCAGGTCCCCGCGGCGAGACGCAGAAGAACGGCAATAGCGCCGAGGAACCAGGCGAGTGCAAAGATCTGGATTTTCGAAACGCGCGTCTCGGAGGCGATCGACGCACCAGCGGAGGTCGCTGAACGTTCACTCCGACTCCCGGACTCGGTCGACGGAACAGTTACGGAGGTCGCGGCCGATTGTTTCGCCGCGCTTGCTGCTTGCGGTGTGTTCGACTTCGCGGTCGACGGTGTCGTTGCCGGTGTAGCCTTAACGTTTGATCCGATCGGCGCTGTGCTCGCCTGCATCCAGTTTGCCGCCGGCAGTATTGGAAGCGTCCATGCTGGTAGCAGGAACACGAGTGCCGGTATGGCGATGTGGCCGACCACCGCCGCCGTCCATACAGCGTGGCGCGAAGCGGCCGACCGATTGCGGAGCGCATAAGCTGCAATCGCGGCGATGGCTATGAGTACCGCGCCCTTGAGTGCGGCATCGACTAAAACCGGAAGAGCGCCCTGAAGCAGAAATGCGCGTGCTACAAAAGAGGAGAACATCTCAGCGTCCCTCCTTTTTGGCGTTATCGACGAGGCGTGAGACGCGCTCGAGCTCCGCGTCTGTCAGCTTGGGACCTCTGAGCTCGAGGAGTGCCGCGACCGCATCCTCGGCGGAATTGTCGAAGAAAGTCCTGAGCACGTGCGTCAAAGCCGAGCGACGAGCAGCATCGCGTCGTACCGTGGGACGGTAGACGTAAGCTCGCCCATCCTCCTCGTGTACGACGCGACCTTTTTGCTCCAGAGTCCGAAGAGTAGCGCGCACGGCAGAATATCCGGGCGGATTTGGGATTCCATCCATCACCTCCCCCACGGAGGCTTTCCCGCGCTGGAACAGGAAATTCATGATCTGTCGTTCTCGGCGACTGAGGCCTTCGAGCTCGCTCTCATGAGTCATCTACAAAACCTCTTGGACTGGCGGAAACGTTGACGAACTGCTGCAAATCTAGCACATGCTGGAAAATTAGCAATAGCGAAGCTATCGGGTGCTCGCGGAGTGCCTTTTCAGATCTTGTTTGGTAGTGCGGCTGGTGCGGCTTTTCGGTCGCCGAAGTCAGTCGTGCGGCTTCTGATCGGTCGATCCATCCTTGCCGGACGATGACGCGGCAAGCGCCGCGGCGCGCTCACGTTCCTTGCGCTCACGGATGCTGCGAACGGCTTTCATGAAATCGGCTTCGTTGATTGCCTGCCGTGCGTGCCAGGCGATGTCGCTGTTCATTGCAGCGAACGAACGATCGCGTTCCATGGTCGTTGGGTTACCCTGAATGTTGAGGGGTAACATTGCGAGTAGCGCGGTTGGGATCGACACTGGACCAAGGCGGATCGCCCGCCTGTCGATTCCCCACTTGTAACCACCCTTATCCACAGTCCAATCGGTTGGGTCGCGCTTGGCGGCTGCCGCCGCGACCGAATCGTTATACGGACCAATCGCGTCAGCGATCAGACTATCGATGGTCTCTTTCACCGTTTTCGGCGCGCTTACTACTGGGCCCGGTGGCTCCCATACGCGCGGGTCGGAGTACTGTGGGCGAACGCCCCGTGTAGGTCCGCCAGTTCCGACGAGCGGACCAGTCCCTTCTTCCTCAACTTTCTTCACCGGACCCGTTGGGGCCGAGATCTGAGTCGGAACCGTCGTCGGAGGCACGACGTGAATTTCTCGCGGCGCAACCGGCTTTCCATCGCCGCCGTTTCGCCCCACAACCGGTTTTTTCGCACCACCATTCGCGATACTCACGAAACCAACGTGCTGCTCGACGCTCGGGCGGCGATTCTTCTGCAAAGAAAAATCGCCGTTCAGAATGAGCATCTGCATGAGCGCGATCGCCACAACCAGGTGGACGCCAACGGAAAGGAGAAAAGGCGTGGAAAGCCTTTTCTCCGACCGATCGGTCTTTGGTGTGACGCGCCGGAAAATCATCAGGCCCGGGCCATTCCCGCACCCGCTTCCTGACGGACGCCCGCTCGACTGGTCTCACCGGCTTGCGCGACGAGCTTCTTGAGCACTCGGCCCGCACGCGTCGCCGCTTCACGCAGACGCTCAGGAGAGGTGATGAAGGAAACGCGGAAAAATCCTTCGCCGCCGGGGCCGAACAGCGATCCCGGAAGGACAACGACTCCTTCATCCTGAAGCAGGCGCTCGCCGAAGACGGCACTCGGAATGTTTTTCGGCAGCGGACACCAGAGGTACATCGTCGCCTTGGGTCGGGTGCACGGGAACCCGGCTTCAGAGAAGGCGTCGACAGCGGCGTCGCGACGTCGCGTAAACTCCGCGACGTTCTTCGGAATCCAGTCGACGCAATCGTCCAGTGCGGTCGCAGCGGCTGCCTGAATTCCCATGAATGTCCCCGTATCGATGAACGACTTCACCTTTGCAACGGCGCCCACGAACTCCGCCTTTCCGCACGCCCAACCGCAGCGCCACCCAGTCATGTTGTAAGTCTTTGACATCGAGTGGAACTCGATCGCGACGTCGCGTGCGCCAGCAATCTCGAAAATGCTTGGCGGCACGTAGCCGTCGTAGGCGAGCTCGGAATAGGCGTTGTCATACACCAGCAGGATATCGAGTTCCTTACAGCGGCGAACGATCTCTTCCAGGTATTCAACCGGAGCGATCGCCGAAGTCGGATTGTTGGGATAATTGAGGTAGAGCACTTTCGTCTTCTTCAGGACGTCGGCTGGAATCTTGTCGAGGTCGACGAGGAATCCGTTCTCCGGCCTCAGTGGGTACTTGTAAGGAATTCCCTCGGCCAGGAGCGTCCCACCCAGGTATGCGTTATACCCGGGTTCGGGCACAATCGAATAGTCGCCCTTGTTCAGGTACGCGAACGCCAGGTGAGAGATTCCCTCCTTTGATCCAATGAGGGGGACGATCTCCTTGATAGGATGGAAATCCTGGCCGAACCTGCGCTTCATGAAGCGCGCAACTGCTTCGCGATATTCCAGAAGCCCGAGCGCGAATCCGTACCGACTCATAGTCGGAATACGTACCGCCTCGGTGAGTCGCTCGATCACCGCCGGCGGCGGCGAAAGATCGGCGTCACCGGCGCCAAGGTCGATGACATCCATACCGCGAGCGATGAGCTCACGCTTCTGTTCTGGAATTTTTGCGAGGGGATATTCCGGTAAACTGAGCAGGCGGTCTGTGTAGGGGGGCACTATCGGCTCTCTTGAACGGGGTTGCTCACGCGACTCACTCCGGGAATCTCGATCTCGACCACGTCGCCGGCGGCAAGGGGTCCAACTCCGGCTGGCGTTCCGGTC
>DASQPS010000206.1:0-3459 GCA_035643845.1 Gemmatimonadaceae bacterium
TGTCGTGCGAGTAGACGACGCCCGCGCTCCAATTGAGGCCTGGGCGGCTGAGAATCTCACCATCGAGCGAGAACTCGAGTCCGCTATTCCGGATCTTGCCGACGTTCTCGAGCCGATTGCTCACGACTGCAGGTTGCGGCACGTTCACCGTCAGCAGCAGGTCGCGGGTGTTCTTGACGTAATACTCGACCGAGCCAAGCAGCCGGTTGCTGAGCAAGCCGTAATCGAGCGCCAGGTTGCTCGATGCCGTCTCTTCCCACTTAAGGTTCGGGTTCGCGTTCGTGCAGGCAGAAACGCCGGTTGCCGGCACATCTCCGAACGGATACTTGTTCCCGGTGCAGAGTGTCTGCAATGATGCGTAGGGCGCTATTGCCTGGTTGCCCTGCTTGCCCCAACCCGCGCGAAGACGCAGGTCGGAGAACGGACCGGTCTTCATGAAGCCTTCCTGACTTATACGCCACGATCCGGAAATCGCAGGGAACAGCGCCCACTTATTGCCGACGCCGAACCGAGAAGATCCGTCTCGTCTCAGCACACCGGTGATGAAGTACTTGTCTCTGAGGCTGGCGTTCGCTCTGGTGAAGAACGAAACGAGTCGGCTATCCTGCCGCCACGAGTAGTCGGTGCGCGTGGTGCCGCTGCCCAGATTGTTGAAGCCGAAGGCGTCGGTCAGGAAACCCTGCGATTGCGCGCCGAATTCATTTTGGGTGTAATCGTTGAACTCGTATCCGCCGAGGAGGTCGAAGGTCTCGGTCCCCGAGAATTGAGGGTGGAAGGTAAGCTGCGTCTGCAGCGTGCGCGACGTGTTGTCGTGATTGATCTGGCGCGCCCAACCCGAGAATTGCGCGCCGATCGGATTCGCAATCGGCAGGTAAGTCGCGCGGTTACCGCTAGCCCTGTCCGCACCGAGATTCACCCTTGCCGTCAAGGCCGAGAAGATGTCGTAATCGGCGGAGAAGTTGCCGAGAGCGCGAATCGTCTTGCCGTTGTCGGCGACCTGATTCGCCATGGCGACCGGATTTCGCACGGCCTGTGAGCCGGGACCGATCTCATAGTAGACCGTTTGCTGCGAAACGGGATCGACGACCGTTACCGGCTTCGTTGGATCGAAGATGAGGGCGTTGATGAAAATGCCGCCCGCGAATCCGCCGGTGTTGTCGAAGAGTATGTAGTCGTTGTTGACGTGGGAGCCGGTGAGATTTGCCTGGAGGCGGAGCTTCCCATCGAAGGCATTCTGAGATCCGTTGAGCCGTCCCTGAAGGCGCTGGAATCCGTTGTTAAGGACGACGCCTTCCTGGTTCATATAATTGAGCGAGGCGCGATACCGAGTGTCCGCGCTGCCGCCGGCGAACGAGAGGTTGTGGTTGACGGTCGGTGCGCTGCGGGTGATCACGCTCTCCCAGTTGGTGCTGGCAGTCCCGAGCGGAGTCAGAGCGCTCGCGGCAAGGTTGCCCGAATCGACTTCCGCCTTGACGAACGCTCGATACTGGTCGCCGCTAAGCTCCGACAGATGCTTTGCCGGCGAAGACGTGCCTGCCTGCACTTCGTATTCGATCTGATTGCCACCGCCGGCTGGGCCCTTCTTCGTCTCGATCAGGATGACGCCATTTGCTGCGCGGCTACCATAGATCGCCGTTGCGGCTGCGTCTTTCAGAATTGAAATCGACGCAATGTCCGACGGGTTGAGGAGATTGAGGGGGCTGCGTGGAAGCGGTGGCGTGCGGTCCGGCGTAAATCCGGTCGCTTCGGTGTTGTCGTTATTGATCGGAATGCCGTCGATGACGTAGAGCGGCTCGTTGCTCGCGGTGATCGAAGTTCCACCGCGAATCAGAATCTGCGCGCCCGCGCCCGGCTCTCCGCTGTTCTGAATGACGTTTACACCCGGCGCTCGGCCCTCGATCATCTGATTGACGTTTGCCTGGATTCCGACGTTTGCCTGAGAGGCGTCGATCGTCGCGACCGATCCGGTGATCGCCTCGCGACGCTGCGTTCCATATCCGACGGTGACGACGTCCTCGAGGGCGATAGCGCGACGGTCGAGTGACAGAGTTACCGTGACGCTCGCTCCGTCAGCGACCGTGACTACCTGACTTGGAGAGCTGAACCCGATTCGACGCGCGCGAACGGTGTGGGTTCCTGCCGGAACTCCGCCGATCGTGAACGTCCCATCCGGTCCAGTCACCGCTCCGCGTCTTGTTCCTTCGACGACGACGCTGACGTCCGAAAGGGGTTGCTGTGTCGTGCTGTCGACGACCCGCCCGGTGACCGTTCCTGTTGGAGTCTGCGCGCTGAGTGGGACCGTACATAAAAGTCCGACGACCAGCGCGAGAAGAAAGCGACGTACTTCTGCCATAGGGAGTCCTCCATAGGGTGGTCATGGGAACTCACCCTCTCCGGCAAGTCGGGGGAGAGGATGTGCGGATACCGGCGAGCTAACCAGAGGGCTCGGCCGATAAACATTTTGCGTTGGCCATAGTGCGGGTGGTCGCGTGAAATGTCAAGAAGGACCTCTTTCGGCGGGACTGATGCTGAAGGTTGCATCGCTCAACTTGCTCACGTACAATGCCGGCGAGGAGGAAGAACCGTGAAGCCGATGTTCTTAAAGGACGTAGAGAATTTCGCTGCAGCCGAGCCACAGGCGACAATGTTCGCCGAGATGCGCGCGGCGGCGATTCCGATTCCACAGATTCTCCATCTCTTCGCGTTCAAGCCCGATCGCACTGATTTTCTGGCGAAGTTCACTCAGGGAGCGATGCGCGGGCCGTCTCCCTTGTCGCCAGGCCAGCGCGAGCTGATCGCGGCGCTCACGTCGAAGTTGAACCAGTGTCTCTTTTGAATTGGCTCCCACGCCGCGGTCGCGGCCGAGTTGCTCGGTGACAGAGATCTCGTTCAGGCCGTGCTCACGGACCTGAGTTCGGCGCCGCTCACAGAAAAGGATCGCGCGCTATACGCGTTCGTGAAAAAGGTCAACGCGGATTCGGTCGCGACATCCGAGGGGGACATCGAGCGCTTGCACAAGCTGGGCTGGACGGATGAAGCCATCTATGACGCGATCACGGTTTGCGCGCTATTCAACTTCTACAACGTGTGGATCGACGCGACCGGAGTGAGCGACATGCCCGCGATGGGTTATGAAATGTCCGGTCATCGGTTGGCGACCGAAGGGTACGCGCGGTGAGGGCAAGTTCTTCGAGAACTGCAAAATAAAAACGACGGGCAGGCGGACTGCAAACTACAACGTAAAAACTACCGGCAGGCGGCTTTGAGCCGAACCGGCCGGTGGCTGCGGGCTCTTCCGGTGGCGTTCGCGGAGCGTTTCGGATCGGGATGTCGTCTTTAACTGCAACTGACGGGTCTTTTCGCCTTTACGGCAGATCGCCACGACGACCCGTCGCAACCGCAGTTACCCTCACTCACACCGTTCTTGCTCACACCTCGCACCCGTTCAGTTTGCAGTTC
>DASQPS010000207.1:0-13626 GCA_035643845.1 Gemmatimonadaceae bacterium
TCTTTCCCACGGCTTTATTTCATTTACGCAATTTCCAGGACCTCAGAATGAGACTCGTTTTACGCGTAGCGAGCATCGCCGCGCTAATCAGCACTCCAATTCCCTTTCTGCAAGCCCAGGGCGCAGGAAAGACTCTGGCCATCGATTTTCGAACGACCATAGCAGTCGAAGGGACGCCCGACACCGGTCTGATAGTGGGACACGCTGTGGGTGGCGCCTCGAAGATGCGGCTCGACGTTTCGATGAAAGGTGCGAATGCGCACGTCAGCCCGATCGCCGATAGCGCCGTGACCATGATCGTGACGGACAGCGGCAGGACGATCGCGTATCTCGACTCCAGGAAAAACCAGTACCTACGCGTACGCCCCGCGGAGATGATTGCGCAGGCTCAGCAGATGGGTGGGATGAAAATGGATTTCTCCGAGACCAACGCCAAAGTCGATAACCTGGGCGCCGGTCCGGTGCTCCTCGGCCACCCGACAACGCATTATCGCGTCGCAACCGGGATGACTATGACGATCAGTGCAATGGGACAGCAGCAGGTCGCCAAGGTATCGAGCACCAACGACATGTATTACGCGACGGACATTGCCGGCGATTTGAATCCGTTCGCGAGCCTGAGTGGTGGCGACATGGTGAACATGTTCGGAACAACAAACAAGGATTTCGCCGACAAGATGAAGGCGGCACAGGCAAAGCTGCCCAAAGGCGTTCCGCTGCGCGCGGTGAGCTCCAACACCCTTGCGGCGCAGGGACAACAGTCGCGCACCACGAACAGTGTCGCAGAGGTCACTGCGCTCAAGTGGGTCGACTCGGACCCGAAGGCATTCGAGATCCCCACGTCGTACAGCTCCGTCCAACTTCCAGGACTCGGCGGATCGCCAAGCGATGACGGGGGAGCAATACCGCCAAGATAGTGGTGCTCCCGTTTAACGAAAAAGCGACCGAAAGGTCGCTTTTTTTTTTCGCTTCGACCCCGGTATTCAGAACTTTACGATTTCTTCGTAGGCGGTCCTGAAATCCTCCACTTGCGGAAGGATCGCGTCCTCGAGGCGAGGCGCGTAGCCGACGAAAGTGTCGGTCGACGCAATACGCCTCACCGGAGCATCGAGCCAGGCGAAACATTCGTCCGCGATCGCCGCCGAGATCTCGGCTCCATAACCCCACGACAGCGCATCCTCGTATGCGACGATGACGCGCGAATTCTTTTTCACTGAGTCGAACACAGTACCACGATCCCACGGACTTAGAGTCCGCAGATCGATCACTTCTACCGAGATCCCGTTGTCAGCCACCGCGTTCGCTGCAGTAATGGCCCGCTGAACCGTCGCACCGTATGTAACAACGGTCACATCCGTGCCCTCGCGCACCACCTTTGCCTTGCCGAACGGGATCATGAAGTTCGGACCTGGATACGCGCCCTTGTTGTAGGTCTGACGGTAAAGATGCTTGTGCTCGAGAAAGAGTACGGGGTCGTCGCATCTGATCGCCGTACGTAGCAATCCATTCGCGTCGAGCGCCGTAGCGGGACAAACGACGCGCAAGCCCGGGCAGTGCGTGAAGATCGATGCGCCGGTCTGGGAGTGATAGATCGCGCCGCGGATGTAGCCCCCATATGTGGTTCTCACCACCACGGGCGCCGAAAAATTGTTATTGGATCGCCAGCGCATCGTCGCCAGCTCGTTACGCAGCTGCATGTAGGCGGGCCAGATGTAATCGAAGAACTGAACCTCGACGACCGGCTTGAAACCGCGCACCGCAAGTCCGATCGCGCGGCCAATGATATTGGCTTCGGCGAGTGGAGAGTTGTAGACGCGCGCACCGCCGAACTCTTTTTGGAGTCGCCACGTCACCTTGAATACACCGCCCTTGCCCTTGACCTTGTCGAGATACTCCTCGCGCGACACGTCCGCCACGTCCTGGCCGAACACCACGATCTTGGGATCGCGTCGCATCTCATCGCGCATGCACGCATTGAGCAGGTCGACCATCGTCGTCGGCTCGCCGGAGAACTGTGGATCGTCTTCGGTGTCGAACTGCTCGCTGGTCGGATCGACGTCTGGTGAATACACCCCGAAATAAACGGTCTCCGGACCAGGCTGCGGCTGCGCCAAGGCGTCGTCCGTCGCCGCCAGAACTTCCGAATCGACTTCCTTCTGGATCTGCTTGATCTGGTCTTCGGTCGCGTGGCCCTCGTTCACGAGCCATTTCGGGAACTGTGTGATTGGGTCTCTCGCCGCGTCAGCGCTACGCTCAGTCTGGGGCCGATATAGCTTCTCATCGTCGGAAAGCGAATGCGAATACGGTCTGATCACGTGCGCGTGCACCAGCGCGGGACCTTTACGCTGTCTCGCGTACTCCACGGCGTGTTGCATCACGTCGTAGCTCGCAAGCAGGTCGCACCCATCCACTTCCTGGACAAAAAGATTGGGGAAGGACCGAACAAGCTTCGATATGCTTCCGCCAGCGGTGTTCACCTCGACAGGCACTGAGATCGCGTAGCCGTTGTCTTCGACCAGGTAGACAGCCGGAAGCTTCAGGTTCGAAGCAGTGTTCAGAGACTCCCAGAACTCACCTTCGCTCGTCTGACCTTCGCCGGTAGAGATGAAAACGACTTCGTCTTTCCCGAAGCCTTCCGTGATATTGAGCAGCTTCGCGCGGAGGGTCGCTTCCGCGGAGCCGACACCCTGAAGGAATTGGGTGCCAGTCGGCGACGATGCCGACACGATGTTGTAAGCCTTATGGCCCCAGTGACTGGGCATCTGCCTGCCACCTGATGCTGGATCGATCGCGGCTCCTGCCGCCTCGTAAAGCATTTCTGCGGGCGTCACGCCGAGCTCGAGGCACAGCGCGCGGTCGCGATAGTAAGTGTAGAACCAGTCGTAGGCAGGCTTTAGAACCATCCCGGCTGCCGTCAGCACCGCTTCGTGCCCCGCTCCAGAGATCTGAAAAAAGATCTTGTTCTGGTTCTTTAGCTGCACCTCTTTGTCGTCCAGACGCCGTGATAGCAGCATGTTTCTGTAGGCTGCGACTAGCTGCTCGGCTGAAAGGTTAGAGCTGGCCGATGGGGCTGAGGTTTTCTGGTCGGGAAGCGTTCTTGTGGCCATAGTCTCCGGCGGGCGGGTCGATCCGATTTCGAAAAATAGCAGGTCTGCCGACGCGACGGCTACGACATCAGTAGTCAACCGGCCTGAGATAGGATTCCCCGATGCCGGTTGCGCTCACGAGCGCGACTGTCGGTAGCTTGCGCTTCCAGTGCGTTCCCGCCAATCGGCTCCGTACTAGCTCGATTTTGGCCGCGTCGAATCCGCGCGCGACCAGCGACGCCGGACTGTATCCAGTCAATAGCCAGTTCAGGATCTCGTCCGCTTCGGCGTAGCTGATTCCGAAATCCCTTTCGTCGGTTTGACCCTCGATAAGATCCGCCGACGCGGGCTTCGCGATTATCACATCAGGCACGCCCAAAAACTTTGCGAGTTGCCACACCTGCGTCTTGAAAAGATCGCCCAGCGGGTTGATCGGCGGGGAATCGTCAGCGTGCCAGGTGAAATACCCAAGTAGCCGCTCGGTCTTGTTGCCAGTGCCAACGGGCAAGGCCCGGTACTTCGCGGACAGGTCGAAGAGAACGATCATCCTCTCCCGAGCCATCACATTGCCTCTTCGACCGGCATCTGCGTCCGGCTCGTTTACAAGGTAGCCGTCGACTGCCTGGGATATATCGACAGTGCGCGATTCAATGCCGAGTTTGTCGATCACGAGCTGAGCATGGGCCAGCGAATCCTTGCTCGATGTGCGATACGGCATCCTCACCGCAACGACGTTTTCGGCCCCGAGCGCTTTGACGGCGAGATGCGCGGTGACTGCCGAATCGACGCCGCCGGATAAGCCAAGCACCGCTTTCTCGAACCCGCGCCTCTCGAACTCTTCACGGAGGAACGACGCGAGCCAGGTGGCGGTCAGCTCAGGATCGATCGTGAGCGGCTGAGGGCCAGCCGGCGATTCCGGCGCCCGGAGAATCGCTATCGGCTCATTGCCGTTCAACGAGGGCTTTGCCGATTTTCTGATCGAAGTGCGCGACGACGTTTTTGACTTTCCGTCCGATTGCTTTTTGCGGTCTTGATTTGGTGTCAGCGGCCCCGGCGCCGTACGTGCGTCGTCATAGCTCAATTCCAGTCGTTCGCCGGCCTGAATGCGATCGACGGTGCGCATCAGGTGCGGCATCATCGTCTGCAGGTCGGTGAGCAGCGGCAAATCCGATCGCGCCCGCGTGAGATCTTCGGGATCCAGCGTGATCGTCATCAGTGTTTCTTCCCAGAGCGGCGCTCTGGCGCGGACATCACCGTTCGGGCCGGTTACTATCGATCCGCCTGAAAAGCTCTTCCCGCCTTCCGTACCGACCAAATTGACAAGTGCGACGAATACGCCGTGTTCTTCTGCAATATCCCGGGCGAGCCGCTCCCAACGCTTGAGATTGGCGGGAACCGGACCTTCGTCTTCTCGCGCCCACACGCCACGTGCTGGCGAAGCCGAAACGATGAAGATGATTGCGGCTCCGTCAAGCGCGGCGACGGTTCCCGTCAGGCTGTGCCACGCGTCTTCGCAGATCAGCACGGCCGCGCGGCCCCACTGCGTGTCGAATGCACGGACCTCGAACCCTCGGTCGACGAATCTTTCTTCGTCGAACAAACCGTAGGTCGGTAGGAAGAGCTTTCGATGTACGTGCCGGATCGTCGGCTCTTTGGAATCCCCGCCCAAGGTCACGTAGAGAGCACTATTATAGAATGCGTTGTTCCACACTTCATAAAACCCGATGCACACATCGAGCGTACGAGGGGTATCACCTGCTGCGCGATACTGCGCCTGAAGATCGCGTGCGAAGGCGCCGGCCGTCATTGCGACATCGCGCACGCCGCCCTCGACGAAATAACCGGTGAGTGCGGTCTCGGAAAAGACGGCTACGTCGGGACGAGGCTCGAGAGCGTCTATCTGGGAGAAAACCCCGGCCAGCCGCTCGAGATTGGCAGAATAGTCGCCTTTTCGCGGCTTGAACTGAACTACGACGAGATGAATAGATCGATCCATCCTTCTGAAGTTGCCATGCCGTCGAGGTACAATCAACCGCTCCTGACGGCGTTGGCGCTGCTCCTTTGCGTCGGTGCAGCAGTTGGTGCACAGCAGCAGCCCGCGCTCGCCGATACCGTTCCGTGGACGATCGTTCCAGTACCGCAGGCATCGCTTGTTCTTGCTCGCGATGGCTCGCTAATCGGAGAAATCGGCAAAGAGATCCGAACCAGCGTATCGATCAGATCGCTTCCCAAATATCTGCCGCAAGCTTTCGTAGCAGTAGAAGATCACCGCTTCTACCAGCATGATGGCGTCGACGTGGTCGGCATCGCCGGCGCGCTCAAGGACAACATCTTTGGCGAGCGACGCGGAGCGAGCACCATCACGCAGCAGCTCGTCGGCAACATGCACCCATCGCTAATCGACCGCAGCGACATGAGCCTCGGTCGAAAGCTCAAGGAGCAAAACGCCGCCCGCGAGATGGAGAAGCACTACACCAAGGCGCAGATCCTCGAGGCATATCTCAATCAGATCTCGTTCGGCCACGGCTGGTACGGAGTAGAGGCCGCCGCGCGCCACTACTTCGGAAAAAGCGCGTCGAAACTTTCGCTCGCGGAGGCCGCGTCACTGGCTGCGATGCCAAAAGGGCCGGCGCTATATGATCCGGTCAAGTATCCGGATCGAGTACGTCAGCGTCGGAACGTCGTTCTCTCGTTGATGGCGGACCAGGGCTACATCACGAAAGCGCAGGAGGAGACGGCGCGGGCAGCGCCCCTCGTCACCTCGCCGAACGGCGGCTACTCGGCCTACTCTCCGTGGTTCGTCGATGTCGTGCGCGTTCAGGCGTCGCGAGCCGGAATTCCCGTGAGCGATGGCGGCTATCGCATTTACACAAGCCTCGACCCGATTCTCCAGAATGCCGCCATGAGTGCGCTCCTTGAAGAGACTGCCGCCGCGGAGGCGCAGCCCGGCTACGCACATCCGAAATATTCGCCGGGGAGGCGTACGACGCCCACTCGTATGACGGATTATTTGCAAGGCATGGTGGTAGCACTCGACCCGGCGTCCGGCGATGTTCGAGCATTGGTCGGGGGACGCGACTACAGCGATTCGCAGTTCGATCGCGCCGTCGATGGAATGCGGCAGCCCGGCTCTTCGTTCAAGCCGATCGTCTACGCCGCTGCGATATCTGACAGCATCACGCCCAACGCCATCTTCGTCGACAGCGCGCTCTCGATCCCGCTGCAAAATGGGACGATTTACAGTCCGGAAAACGCTGAAGGCGAGTACATGGGACCGGTCACGCTGCGCGAAGCGCTCGCCAAGTCGCTCAACGTCATCGCGGTCGAGTTGGGGATGAAGATCGGAATTGATTCAATCTCAAGTCTCGCGCACAGAATGGGTCTCAGCTCGAAGATCGCACCATATCCATCGAGTGCGATCGGCGCTTCGGTAGTCCAGCCGCTCGATCTCGTCGCCGCCTACACTACGTTCGCGAATCTTGGGACGCCGGTCGAGCCCCGTTTCATTTACCGCATCGAGGACAGGAATCGGAAAGTCGTCCTTTCACGCGAGATTCAGGCACTTGCCCCGGCGCTCGATCAACGGGCGACTTACGTCGTGCGCGACATGATGCGCGACGTCGTGGAGCGCGGGACTGCGGCGAGCATTAGACGCTACCTGCCGGTCACAGTCCCAGTCGCGGGAAAACCGGCACGACCAATGACAACACCGATGCGTGGTTCATCGGCCTCACTCCAGATCTCGTGGCCGGTGTGTGGATCGGATTCGACAAGCCCACACCGATCGGGGCGGGAGCCGCCGGAGGCTCCCTCGCTGCGCCCGTGTGGGGGAAGATGGTCGCCCGCTACTACGCTTCCGAGCCACAGATCCTCTCTTCTCGCCCCGCCCAACAGTGGATTCCTCCGCTGGGCGTCATCATGGGCGACGTCGATCGGACAACCGGCGAGCTTGCAACCGATCAGACTCCCCCGGACAGGCGCTACACCGAGTATTTCATCGAGGGCACGGAACCGCCGCCGCTACGCGCAGATCCGTGGAAACTGTTTGGATGGGGCCCGATAGTCTTCTAGTACTCCAATTCGACCATACCGATGAAGGAGATCAACATGAAATCCAGATCCGATGGAAAGCAATCGCGCCAATGCATCCACGGCCGGTTGGTGCGGCCAGCAGTCACGGTCTTGCTGCTCGGTGGGTTTTCGATTCCTGTCGCGGCGCAGGCGCCTGCGTTGGTTGGTGCGGCAAAGTTCGCGGACTCAGCGGCCCGCGAGATCGACAGGGGCACTATCGAAGGCGACATCAAGGAACTTCGCGCCGCTCGAACGTTGCTCGATGCCGCGCTCGCTTTACATCCCAACGATCCAATACTGCTTCACTACAAAGGCTTTGAGGCATTTCGCGAGGCTTCACAGCTGTACTCTGGCAACCGGCAGAGTGAGATTCCCGTTTTGATGAGGGAAGCCGCGACTGACTTGGCGAGATCCGACTCGATAAGGTCGATGCCTGAAAGCCACGCGCTGCTCGCATCGGTGCTGGGCAGCATGATCGGCGCTGATCCGTCACTAGGTCCCACCCTCGGTCCCGATGTTCAGGATCACATGAACGCGGCAATGACTTCAGGCGCCAGGAATCCCCGAGTCTGGCTGTTGAGCGGAATTTCTACGATCTATACGCCTGCCGAGTACGGTGGTGGACTTTCCAAGGCCCAAACGCAGCTCGAGCGCGCCGTCGAGCTGTTCACCAGCGATCACCCTGTTCCGCCCGCGCCGTCTTGGGGCCATGCCGAAGCCTACGCGTGGCTCGGCCAGGTTCTACAGAAACAAGGGAAATCGGCAGATGCGGTTGTTGCATACAACAGGGCGCTGGCGCTCGAGCCGAATTATGCGTGGGTCAAGTACGTATTGTTGCCGTCGGTAAAGCGATGAACGAGGCGTTCCCAATTGAGCGAAGCAAGAAAAAAAGGGAGCCAAAACTGGCTCCCTTTTTTATTTCCTG
The DNA here is from genome assembly GCA_035643845.1 of Gemmatimonadaceae bacterium. Lineage (GTDB taxonomy): Bacteria > Gemmatimonadota > Gemmatimonadetes > Gemmatimonadales > Gemmatimonadaceae > UBA4720. The sequence continues at coordinate 8,083 of DASQPS010000207.1, forward strand.
ATCGAAGTAATAGGTCACGCCACTTCCTTAATCTCCAACGGCCGCGCGGACTCGCCCGGCTCCGCCGGAACGAGTGCGATTCGCAGCACTTCGTTGAGCGTTTCCACTGGATGGAACTCCAGGATGTTGCGGACCTCTTCGGGCACGTCCTCGATATCAGCCTCGTTTCCCTTCGGTATGATGATGACTTTGATTCCAGCGCGGTGAGCGCCAAGAACTTTTTCCTTCAGTCCACCGATCGGAAGAACGCGGCCGCGGAGAGTGATCTCGCCAGTCATAGCGACATCCTGACGCACGGGGCGATCCGCCATCTCAGAGACTAGCGCAGTCGCGATCGCAATTCCCGCTGACGGCCCATCTTTTGGAATCGCTCCCGCTGGTACGTGAATGTGCGCTTCGATTGCTCCAAGACGGTCACGGGGAATTCCGAGCTTCGCCGCGTTGTTTGTCGCGTAGGTGAAGGCTGCCCGAGCTGACTCCTTCATCACGTCACCCAACTGGCCGGTGAGTATCAGCGACACTGCGCCCCCGGGACCAACCTGGTTCGATGTGTCGCCCTCGCGATTGCCATAGTATCGGCGAATCGACGCTTCCACGAACATGATGTCGCCGCCCATCGGAGTGTAGTACATGCCGGTCGCGATTCCGACCTCACTCTCGGGCAAGGCATGCTCAGGATGTACCCGCGGCCGACCCAGTAGCTCTCTCACTGTATCTGCGTCGACGACGTGCTTCACGTCCTCGCTCGCGGCGATTTTCCGCGCAAGTTTCCTTGCTACGGCGCCGATCTGACGCTCGAGCTGTCGCACGCCGCTCTCACGAGTGTAGTTGGAGACTACCGACATGATCGCATCGTCGTTGAACACGATTTCCTTGTCGTTCAATCCCGATTCCTCGAGCTGGCGCGGCAGCAGATATTTTTTCGCTATCTCGGCCTTTTCCTTTTCCGTATAGCCAGCGAAGTCCACTACCTCCATACGGTCGAGCAACGGACCCGGGATGTTCTGGACAAAATTCGCTGTGGCGATGAACAAGACCTCGCTGAGATCGAACGGAATTCCCAGGTAATGATCGGTGAAAGTGTCATTCTGGGCTGGATCGAGCACCTCGAGCAGCGCGCTCGAGGGGTCGCCCTGGTACGACGTTCCCAGCTTGTCGACTTCATCCAGCAAGAAGACTGGGTTCTTCGTTCCGGCTTGCTTTAGTCCCTGGATGATCCTGCCCGGCATCGCGCCGACGTAAGTGCGGCGATGTCCGCGGATGTCCGCTTCGTCGCGCGCGCCACCCAGAGCAACGCGGACGTACTCACGTCCCAGAGACCTCGCGATGGACTTGGCGATAGAAGTCTTTCCAACGCCCGGAGGGCCGATGAAAAGAAGGATCGGTCCTTTCGCCATCGCCCTGGATTTCGCTTCCGATTTGTCCGTGATCAGGCGATCGGATGCCTCGCTCGCCACGAGCGATGGTGTTGCATCGTTCTTGTCGGCGAAAAGCTTCGCCGCCGGCACTTCACCGGTCTTCTCCACTTCCTCGGCGAGCTGCTGCGCCCGCAACTGTCGGACGGCAAGAAACTCGAGGACGCGGTCCTTCACGTCCTTTAGGCCGTAGTGATCCTCTTCCAGCACCGTTTCCGCGTGCTTCAGATCCAGCTGGTCGTCGGATCTCTTGTTCCACGGCAGCTCGGCAATCCATTCGAGGTAGGTGCGAATGACTTGTGCTTCCATTGATTCGCGACCCGCTCGCTCGAGACGTCCGAGCTCGCGCTCGACTTCCGCGCGACCTTCCTTGGAAAGTTCGAGCTTCGAGAGTTTGTCACGAAGCTCCGTGATTTCCTTGCTCGAATCGTCGTCACCGAGCTCTTTCTGAATGGCTTTGAGTTGCTCGCGCAAATACATCTCGCGCTGTCTCTCACCGAGCTCTTCCTGGACCTGTGATTTGATGTCTTCCTGGGCCTCGAGCAGTCCTACCTGACGCTGCACATGCACGAGGACTTTGCGCAGCCGCTCTTCGACGCTGAGAGTCTCGAGGAGTCCCTGTTTCTCTGGGACTGGAAGCTCGATGTAGCCAGCGACGAGATCAGCGAATCGGCCCGGTTCGGTGACCGAGTCAAGCACCTGATGAACGACTTCTTCCGGAAGTCCACGACGCTCGCCGAGCTCAGCAGCCCGTTCGCGCGTCTCCTTTTGTAACGCGGTGAATGCAGGATCGTTTTCAGTTTGAGGATTCATCTCCTCGGCAGGAACGATGACGGCGCTCAGAAAACCGTCCGCGCTCGAATACTGAAGAGCGGTCGCGCGCTGTTCGCCTTGAAGTAAAAGCTGCACGCCTCCGAGCCCGCGCTGGATCTGACCGATGCGGGCAATTACGCCCATCGAGTACAGAATATCAGCAGTTGCCTCTTCAGAGTTATCGCGCTGCGCAACCGCGAAGACGAGACGATCGCCCTTGAGCGCCGACTCGATGGCTCTGAGTGTAGACGGCCTGCCAGCGGCGATAGGCTGGGTGAGGCCGGGGAAAATAACCGTGCCCCTGAGTGGGAGAACCGGTAATGTTTGTCGCTGTGCCATTGTGATTCCGAAGACAAGATTCTTATTTAGATACTACTGCACGGTCCTCCCACACTGCATCTTTTGCTCTCGTGCATTTACGCCAGCCAGGCATGAAGTTCAACATCACAACTGCTGATTCGACGCGGCGACATGCCAATTAGTCCGTCCGACGAGCTAGGGACGCACGTAGCACAGATCCTCTCTGCAAACTATGAGCTAGAGAGCGAGATCGGTCGTGGCGGTATGGGAATCGTCTACTGCGCTCGCGACAGACGACTGAAGCGCGAGATCGCCGTCAAGGTTCTGCCGCCTGAACTGAGCTTTCGCGCGGACATTCGTCAGAGATTCCTGCGCGAGGCAGAGACCGCGGCGCAGCTCAATCATCCCAACATCGTCCCGATATACACGGTAGAAGAGCGCGACAATCTCGTGTATTTCGTAATGGCGTACATCAAGGGTGACAACCTCGGAGTGCGCCTGCAGCAGCACGGCCCAGTTCCCCCAGTGGAAGCACGCCGAATACTCCGCGAGGTTGCCGACGCACTCGCGTACGCACACAACCGAAACGTCATCCACCGCGATATCAAGCCCGACAACATCATCATCGACGAGGAAACTGGTCGCGCGATGGTCACCGATTTCGGTATCGCACGCGCACTCACCGACAGTGGTGATTCAAGGCTGACTGCCACGGGCATGGCAATCGGAACGCCGGCGTACATGTCACCCGAGCAGTCGGCTGGTGATCGCGCGATAGACGGTCGCAGCGATCTCTACTCGTTGGGCGTGGTTGGCTATCAAATGCTTTGTGGGCAGCCCCCGTTCGTGGCCAGCAACACTCCTTCAATGTTGGTCAAGCACTTGTCAGAGAGGCCTATACCTGTCGATGAGCGGTGGCCCGACCTTCCGCAGGATCTCGCGCGCGCTGTGATGATCTGCCTCGAAAAGGATCCAGCAGATCGTTTTCCGAACGCAGCGGCGTTCGCTGTTGCTTTGAGCGGCGGCGCCATGCCGACCCTCGCGACGCGCGCATCTCAAGCCGTCTCGCAGAGCGCTCGTTCAGAGACACGCGATCGCGATCTCATAGAGCCGCTTCGCGACCGCTACGCGCCCCCGACTCAGAGCTCGTATTCCACGTCGGCGCCTACGGCCGAAGAGCTAAGCAAATGGAATGCACCAATGGTGCAGGCATTCCGCCGCAAGCTCGCGCCCTACATAGCAGTGAACGCGATCCTCGTTCCGATTTCTCTCTTTTCAAACCACGATTTCATAGCGCTCACGGTGATCTGGACCGTAGTGCTTGCCTACAAGTACTCGAAACTCTGGACAGCGGGTTACGACTGGCACGATGTCTTTCGTCAGCCGCGCGACCGATTGATCTTCGATGTCGCGGCAGAAACGATCGACGACGCGCGCGCGCTGTTCGACGAGAAGAAGCGCGAAAAGGTTCGCGCTCGCGCTCGGGCGCGAGTGCAGGGAGCACTCTCGGCACCCTCGTCTTTTAACTCGCCGCGACCGTTCCAGCCCTATCCACGTACGAATGCAGGGGCGAGCCCGACACCCCTCAGTCCCATTCCTGCCGGGGCACCGGCGCCCTTCGCCGATTCTCGTTACGGCTCCGCGATCAGGGAGGCCGAGTCGGATCATCGCGAAATCCACCGACAGCTGCTCAACATGCCGCCGGACGAACGCGATCAGATTCCGGAGGTCGCCTCTTCTGCCGACGCCGTCTTCAGAAAGGTCCAGCAGCTCGCGCTCTCACTCTCAGACCTGGATCGCGGATCGGGTCGGCAGTCATCAGAAGGAATCGAGAAGGAGATAACTACTCTCGAATCGCAGGCGAATCCGCTCGATTACCGTGCGAGCGAGGAACGCGTACGGCGGCTTGCACTTCTCAGACGACAACGACGGGCGCTCGTTGAAGTCGAACGCAAGAAAGCCGAGTCGCAGGAAAAGCTCGACCACTGTCGTCAGCTACTGCGGTCGATGCGCCTGGAGTTGGTTCGCTTTCGAACCGGCGGCCTCAACGCCCAGCCAACTGGGCTCACCATGGTGACGCAGCAAGCACAAAGCGTCGTGCGCGAGATGGGCTACCTCTCGGATGCAAACGCAGAGCTGAACGCTCTCTGACGATCCACTCTACCACGAAGATCGCCCTCATCGCGGGCTCGCTCGTTTGTCAGCAGCAGGCCGTGGCACTCGCTCAAACGGCGTCGTCGACGCCCGCTGTTGGATTCCGCCCGTCTTCCGTCGACTCGGCCGTCCAGCACGTTCCCATTCCTGACACTCTTCGTGGACTCTACGTGAGTCGATGGGCAGCGCTCGGAAGGAAGTTCAACGATCTCATCGCGGTTGCCAATCGGACCGAGATCAACGCTCTGGTTATCGACGTGAAGGACGACCGCGGTTTCGTCCTATATCACTCGAGCGTTCCGCTCGCGAGGTCGATTGGAGCCGATACCGCCGACGGACATGTGCTCTCCCACTCCAAGCTCCGGGCGCGACTGGACACCATGATAGCGCACAATATCTATCCGATCGCGCGAATCGTCGTCGCCAAAGATCCAATACTTGCCCGCAAACGGCTCGACCTCGCTATCAAACGCAAGCAGGATCTCAAACCCTGGCTGGACAAGAAGGGCAATCCGTGGCTCGACCCGCACCACCCGGAAGTCTGGCAGTACGCAGCTGATCTCGCGCGCGAAGCGTACGACCTCGGTTTCAGCGAGGTACAGTTCGACTACGTGCGCTTTCCCGACGAAAAGCGATTAGTCGACGAGACGGTATACCCGCTCGCCCACGGTCGAACTCGCGACGAGGTCATTCACGAACAGCTCGGCTTCCTGCGTGACGAGCTCAAGCCGCTTGGAATGCGTGTCACCGCCGATGTCTTTGGTTTCACGGCCACCGACACTACTGAGATGGGGATCGGGCAACGTTGGGAGAAATTCATCGATCAAGTCGACGTGATTCTACCAATGGTGTACCCGTCGCA
>DASQPS010000208.1:0-2608 GCA_035643845.1 Gemmatimonadaceae bacterium
TTCGCCAGCAGCCGCAGAGCGCAAAGGGAACCGTTTTCCTTTTGATGGAAGACGAATTCGGATTCATCAACGTGATCGTCTCGAAGAAACTCGTCGAGAAGTATTCCGACGTCGTCAAGTTTTCGACGTTCGTAGTGGTGCAGGGAAAGTTCGAGCGCGATGGCGGAGTTAGAAATGTCATCGGTCATAGGTTCAGCGAACTCGAGGTCAAGCAGCTCGTTCACGCCAGCCGCGACTTTCATTAGCGTTCCGCCTTCCACGTCCCCGCTTCCCGCTTTATCCTTGGCTAATGCCGCACAAGCAGGACTCCGGACGCGCATTCGCGAGCGACAACTGGGCTGGCGTTCACCCCGAAGTAATCGAGGCGATCGCCGCCGCCAATGTCGGGCACGTTCCCTCGTACGGCTCTGATCCATACACTCTCGATGCAGTCACCAGAATCCGCGCCGAGCTCGGCGAAGACGCGGAGGTTTTTCTGGTGTTCAGTGGAACTGCGGCGAACGTGCTCTGTCTTCACAGCATGGTCCAGTCGCACCAGGCTGTGATCTGCGCCGAGACGGCGCACGTATACACGTCGGAGTGCGGAGCGGCGGAAAAACACATCGGGTGCAAGCTTCTCGCGGCGCCATCGCCGCACGGCAAGATTACTGTCGCCGGAATTAAGGAGCACCTCCACGACATCGGCAACGAGCACCACGTCCAGCCGCGCGCGATCTCGATCACCGAAGCCACTGAGTATGGCACGGTCTACACGCCATCGGAGATCCGTGAGATCGCGGATTTCGCGCATCGGAATTCGCTGTTGCTCCACATGGACGGCGCGAGAATCTTCAACGCGGCTGTGCATCTCGATGTTCCGCTGCGCGCGATCACGAACGAGGCGGGCGTCGACGCGCTTTCGTTCGGGGGCACCAAGAACGGTCTGATGGCTGGCGAAGCAGTGATCTTCTTCGATCAGCAGCTCGCCCGCGACTTCGAGTTTCGTCGCATGCAGGGAATGCAGCTCGCATCGAAGATGCGTTTCATCGCGGCTCAATTCACGGCGCTCTTTACCGACGATCTCTGGCGGCGCAGCGCGTCGCACGCGAACTCGATGGCGCAGCTTCTGGCGGGCGAGCTCGCGGCGATCCGCGGACTAACTCTTACTCAACCCGTCGAAGCGAACGAGGTTTTCGTGATTTTGCCTCGAGAGATAGTCACACCATTGCAGAAGCGCTGGCCGTTCCACGTCTGGGACGAAGAAACGTCGGAGGCGAGGCTGATCACGTCGTTCGACACCGAAGAAGCCGACGTCGCTGATTTCGCGGTGCTCGTACGCGAGTCCGTCGGCGCGGGACAGAAGCAGTGGACCTGAAAAAAGCCGCGGTGCTCGTCACCGGCGGCAGCTGCGGAATTGGTTTCGAGACCGCGCGTGCGTTGCGCGAGAAAGGAGCACGCGTGGCGATCTGCGCACGCCACGACGAAATGTTGCAGGCGGCTGCCAGGCAACTCGACGCGTTTCCCGTCGTCGCGGATGTCAGCAACGAGGAAGATGTGCAGCGGCTGGTCCAGACCGTCGTCAAGGAATTTCAAGACTATAACGTGCTCATCAACAACGCCGGCTTCGGTGCTTTCGCGCCGCTGACCGAGCTCGACGCCGACGAATTCTTCAGGGTGTGGCAAACCAACGTCCTCGGCGCGATGCTCGTTGCGCGGGAGTCCGCTCACCACTTCATTGGCCAGAGTTACGGCAACATCGTGAACATCAGCTCGACTGCGGGTCAACGTGGCTTTGCAAATGGCTCGTCGTATTGCTCGAGCAAATTCGCGATCCATGCCTTGACGGAATGCTGGAGAGCGGAGTTGCGACAACACAACATCCGAGTGATGCAGGTAAATCCCAGCGAGGTGCAGACCAGCTTTGGCGCCGAGAAATCAAAACCGGTGAATCCAGAAAATCCGACAAAGCTCAACGCGACTGACATCGGCCGTCTGATCGTGAGCATGCTGGAAATGGACGACCACGGATTTGTTACTGAATCAACGATTTGGGCGACGAACCCTCATTAGCAGTGAGTTCTACGTAGACCTTTCGAGTTGTGGGCGGATTTGACACGCCCGTGCACCGCGAGTATGATAGGCGCGAAGGTGTAGTTACGCAGGAATGTTTTGCCTAGAGGCTTGAGTTGACGAGGCTTGAGCAACATGCCGGAGTTTCGGCGCAATCAAAATTCGTGGGGACGCGCATAGTCGCCTACGCACCCAAGCGTATGGCCGTAGGCGTACCACCACCCAAAACCCGCAAGGGAATGTTGCTGCTCGCGCGCCCGTCGGGTTGAGCGAGCCGTCACGAGCGGAGTAACCGCTCCGAGCACCGAAGACCAGTACGGATCCATTGGCGTCCACCAAAACCCGGTACATGTCGTTATGAAAACACGAGTTCTTGTTTTTCTCGCTGGATTATTCTTCAGCGCTGCGCAAGCCTTTGCCCAGCAGACAACCGTCACGGGCAAAATTACCGACGAGCAGGGTAATCCCCTGCCCAGCGTCTCCGTTGTCATCAAGGGCACCCAGCTTGGGACAGCAACCAACGACGCTGGAGAATATTCCATTCGCGTCGCTCCCGGCC
>DASQPS010000209.1:0-3796 GCA_035643845.1 Gemmatimonadaceae bacterium
AGCGACCTGCGCACCGGGCAACGCAATAGAAGAGCGGCTCGACGCCTCGCCCGACATGTTCTCTCGCTCGCCGAGCACCATCACGACTGCATCCGCGCGCTCCGCGGCGGAGCGCGCCGCCGAGAATCCGGTTGTATCGGAAGAATCAACGGACGATCCGCGCGCATAGATAATTCGCACCGACGGTCCAACTGCGGCGCGAATGCCTGCAAGCACACTCAGCGCTTCGTTGCTCCGGCCTTCCGCTGCCCAGCCGCCGAGCGCCGACTTCGCATCATCCGCCAGCGGACCGATCACTGCGAGCGTACGGACATCTTTCCGAAGCGGCAGCGTCTTCTGGGTGTTCTTGAGTAGAACGATTCCCTCGAGCGCGGCAATGCGGGCCGCCGTGAGATGTTCGCGTGCGAGAGTGTAGTGACGCTCGCGAGCGGTGTCGCTGAATCGATAAGGGTCCTGAAAAAGTCCCAGTGCGTACTTGATGCGCAGAACGCGGCGAACGGCGGAGTCGACGAGTGCTTCGGGAATCCTTCCCGCGCGAATCGCGGCTGCCATACTATCTGTGTAGACGCCATCAGACATGTCAACATCGACTCCAGCCCGCAGCGCAAGAATGCCCGCCTCGGTTTTGTTCGCGGCCACCCCGTGCACGACCATCTCCTGGATGCCGGCCCAGTCGCTGACTACCGCGCCTTTGAAGCCCCACCGGTCGCGGAGAATATCCTGCAGCAGCCATCGATTCTCGTGCGAAGGAATTCCGCCGATATCGTTGAACGACGGCATGACAAAGGCGACGCCGGCTTTTACCGCTGCTTCGTACGGCGGCAAATAAGTCTCGAGCATTGTTCGCTCGGAGAGCTCTACCGAGTTGTAGTCTCGACCGCCTTCGGCGCCGCCATACGCGGCGAAATGTTTGACGGTGGCCAGGAGCGCATCGGTCGATCCGATGTTCAACGCGCTGTCGCCGCCCTGGAATCCGCGCACATGCGCAGCTGCCATCGCACTGCCGAGGTAGGGATCCTCTCCAGAGCCTTCGACGATTCGGCCCCAGCGCGGATCGCGGGCGATGTCCACCATCGGCGCAAATGTCCAGTGAAGACCATGCGCGGTCGCCTCGATTGCGGCGTTGCGCGCCGAAACTTCCGCACGCGCGGGATCGAAGCTAGCTGCTTCAGCGATTGGAACCGGATAAATCGTGCGGAATCCGTGGATGACGTCGAGGGCGAAGAGCAACGGAATCTTGAGCCGTGATTCCTGGGTGGCGATTCGCTGGAGCTCACGTGTGTACGCGGCGCCGAAGATTCCGAGAAACGATCCGACGCGCCCGGCTCGAATCATTGCTTCGCCGCCGCTCGGAACGCGCGGGCCGGTCTGCGAGCCCTGTCCAGGAAACTGGGCGAGCTGCCCCAGTTTTTCCTCGAGCGTCATCAGCGCGATAATGGAATCCGCGAATTGCGAGGCTCGGGCCGAATTGAGCGGAGACTCTCGCGGTGCCGCGACGACGGGAGCCGGCGTCACGACTGGTGGAGTCTGAGCGGCAAGCGGCGGGATAAAACCAGATCCCGCAACGATCAATGCAACCGCGATCCTCCGCACTATTTCAATTACTCCCGATTCCCCGCGCGTGGTGGATCGAAGTCGGTGTCGTTCACTCTCGCAAAGCTATCTCAGCGGCTCTGCTCCGGCCATTAGCGCATCGAGCGCCGCAAAAATTCCATCCGCCCCTGGATTCACGTTCATGGGTGAGAGATAGCTCCAGCGAATCGTGCCGTTGCCGTCGATGACGAAAAGGGCGCGCTTCGCAACGCCGCTTTGCTCCTCGTACGCGCCGTACGACCGCGCTACCGCGCCTTTCGGCTCGAAATCCGCCAGCAGGGGAAACTGGATCTTCCGCGCCTCGGCGAAAGCCTTGTGGCACCACGACCCATCGACGGAAATGCCGAGAACCTGCGCACCATAATTCGCGAATTCGTCGCGCATCTCGTTGTAGAGGGCCATCTGGTCGCCGCACACAGGGCTCCAGTCCGCCGGATAAAAGGCGAGAACTACGGGATGTCCGCGGAAATCGGCGAGCGAATAGGATTTGTCGGGTGTTGACCTGAGGGTAAACGGCGGAGCTGTGGTGCCTTCGCCGAGAATGGAATTCGTCGCGGTATTGCCGTTTCCGGTCGGGCGGCCAGCGGGCTCGCTCGGGTTTTCACTCACTGCTCCTCCGGGATTGTTCGGATAGCGCCGAACGGATCAGCGCCGACTCACAGTTCCCGCAACAACCGTGCTTCGCTGAGCGACGGAAGATCGGCCACGAGAGATATGGGTGCGGCGCAAACAATGCAGGCTCTCACACGCATCTTCTCTTGTGTAGCGCGCGATGCAGTCAGCCCATCTGGTAATACCCGTCAGCGAACAGGATCACACCATCGGACCTGGGACAGCGCCGGTGACGCTCGTCGAGTACGGCGATTTCGAGTGCCCGCATTGCGGGCGTGCGCATCCAATCATCCAGAATGTGAGGCGAGTGATGGACGATCGCCTCCGATTCGTGTTCCGTCATTTTCCGCTCTCGGAGGCGCATCCGCACGCGGAGCACGCTGCCGAAGCCGCAGAGGCAGCGGGTGCGCAGGGAAGGTTCTGGGAGATGCACGACGCACTGTTCGAGCACCAGGATGCGCTCGAGGATGACGATCTCGAGATGTACGCGGCGAAAATCGGCATCGACGCGCATCGCGTTGCGCGCGAGCTGGCGGCGGGCACATACGCAAAACGGGTCCGCGGCGATTTCCGCAGCGGCATCAGGAGTGGAGTCAATGGCACGCCGACTTTCTTCATCAATGGCGTACGCTACGATGGAAACTGGACCGATCCTGAGGAGTTCGTCGAGGCGCTCACGGAGGCGGCGACGCAGGTTCACGTCGGAGCTCCATGAATATTGGAAGGCGGTACCAGCCACCTGGTACCAAGGTACCTGGTACCTGGTACCGCCTCTCGCTACGACTGGCAGCGAACTAATTAGTGACCAGCAATGACAAGGAACCCACCATGGAAACCACCAGAATTCCCAACGATCAGCTCGAAAAAAAATTCGACGATTTCACGAAGCGCTTTCTGCGCCGCGAATCAACAACCTCAAGTGACGTCGAGATTCTCGCGCCGGATTGGGGCGCGCAGTTCGAGACCGAAGGAGCGCGCCTTCGCGGAATAACCTACGACTCGAAGGACAGAGCGATCGAGTTCGAGCTGGACTCGGGAGAGCACCGGATCAACCACCCGCGCGAAGTCTGGACGGTCGAAGAGCCGGACGGCTTCATCAAGGCGATCGAAGTCGTGCGGGATGACGACGCGCGCGAGATAGTACAGGTGAAGCGCCGCGGATTACGATCCAGCAGCTGAAGCTTCATCCGGAGTACCGAGTACCGAGTACCGAGTACCGAGTACCTGGTACCCGGTACCGCCTTTCAGACTTGGCTACCGCCTTTCACACTTTTCAAAAGTCCTGCTGCGGCGGTCTCCAAAGCGCGGCGTCGAGTATCGACCACAGATGAATCACCCAACCAAGGAGAAAGAACCACAGACAAATAGCGAGCACAAACTGCACGATCGCGATTCCCAACCGGCCCTGAACGAGTTGGCCGAGCCCCGGAACGAAGAAGCTGCAGACAGCGGCGATTACGTTTCCTGCGGAACCTTGACCGGCCATATGAGCGATCCTCCCTGTCGGTTCTACGCATCCGCCGCGGGAAGAGTTTCGCCGCGAGTGGTTCGTTGAACATAGATTGATGCCACCCAATTGCCATCGGCAAGG
>DASQPS010000210.1:0-7771 GCA_035643845.1 Gemmatimonadaceae bacterium
TCATCGTCGCTGACCACGACCACTCGTTCGGCCCCGCGTCTGGCAATTTGAAGCGCTTCATCAAGAGGTGTGCGGCATGCCATTCCGTCGGCGATTCGCGTCGTCACCGCGTGAGATACTGGCCGGCCGTCTTGCCACGAGAGCGCGAAGCCCGGTGCACCTGCGCTGACTACCGCGACCACTTTCGTGTTGAGACCGAGCGCGTCGCGAGCAGCTATCACGCCGCACAACCCGCTTCCCATTCCGACTGGAACGTAGATGGTGTCGATGTCCGGATTATTGCGGAACAACTCCAGTGCATAGGTCGCGACGCCGAGCACAAGCAAGGGATGGAAAGAAGGCATTCGGTGCCAGCCACGAGCGATCGCGATCTCGTCAGCTGCTTCGGAGGCAGCCTGGAAATCGTGGCCGCGCTCAATGAGCTCAACACCGAGTGCCTGCATCGCCGCGTTCTTTTCGACGCTATTCCCGTTCGGAACGACCACAGCGGCGGGAATTCCGTACTGACGCGCAGCAAAACCGAGCGATTGGCCGTGATTTCCGCGCGTCGCTGAGATCACGCCGGCCGGTTTGGTGGCGCGACGAGAAAGGTTATCGAAGTAGACGAGTCCACCGCGCACCTTGAAGGCCCCAGTGGGCGCGTGATTCTCGTGTTTTAGCCAAACCCTTGCGCCGAGGCGTGCGTCGATCAGAGGCCACCGATATTGTGGCGTGGGCATCATCGATTCGTAGATCAGGCGCGCCGCGCTCTCGAGATCGTTCAAAGATGGCGGCGCGTGATCGAGCCCCGGCATTAGATCGCTCACGGTGAACAAGTATATGTGGGTTGATGATTACGCGTGTTAAACGGTAAAACCTTTTTGACTGAATCTCCGTCCAACACCTATGTCCGCAATAGCGGCTTAGTGGGAGGCGGGTATGCGGTGCACGAAGGGCGGGACCGTGTCCGGCGGGTCGACTCAGTTACGTTACGTCCCGCCACACGCGTGTATGATTGCGACTCTCACCCTCATGCTCTCCGCTTGCCTCGAGACGTCGAGCGGTATTCAGGAGATGGCCGAAAGGACGATTCCGCTGGCACCCCGCTCGTTTGCGCCCGTCGACGAATCCGCGACGCCGGATAACCATTCCGAAGATTTCTGGGACGCAATCGCCGATCTTGACTTGGAGGCAGCGCGGCACACCGTACGCACGGGCCCGGAGAACCGCTTCGCTGACGCCGTAGGCGCGCTCGCTGCCGGAGACGACAGTCGCGCGGAAAGAGACTTCGCGGGTATGAGCGTTGAGAAATCGGATCCGAATGTCGCGACGGCTTCGCAGCTGATGTTCGCCGCCACCTTGCTCTACGAGCATAGGTGGTCCGAGCTGCAGAATCTGACGGCGAATCTCAAACTCGGTACGGCTGACAGTCAGAGCGTTTCCGGAGTACAGAGGTGGGGAAATGCTTTCGCGGAGCTCGACTCGCAGACAATCGATTTCCCGAATTTGCCAGTCACGTTACCAGTCCGACTGACGCAATTGGGAACTCCGACCATTAAGGTGCGCGTCAACGGACACGATTACAGATTCTGGCTGGACACGGGCTCGAGCATCACTGTGCTGAGCTCGGAGGTTGCGGAGCAAGCCGGCGTGTCCATTCTCGGCGTTGATACGCTGACGATCGCGACGTTCGCCGGTGTTGCTCCCGCAAGACCTGCGGTCGCAAAGCGCATCGAGCTGGGAAGCATAGTGCTTACTAATGTTCCCGCGATAATCATCGAGTCGCGGCTAATGCGCGTTCAGTCAACCGCTCAAGGCGTGCCGCCTGCTGGCTTGGCCGTCGACGGCATCATCGGGTGGGACACGATCCGAAAATTCGACGTCGTGCTCGATTACGAGAACGGAAGAGTAACGCTGCAAAGACCGGACAGCCTTGGAACCCGTGGTACTCCGGCGCAAAACCTGATATGGGTTGGCAGACCTTTCATCGAAGTGCGGACCAAATCGGGGACGACGCTCCACTTCACTCTGGACACTGGCGCGCAGGCGAGTTTTCTGAGCGCGTTCACTCTGAAAAAAGCGGGAGCTGTCGCGGGAAATTCAGATGCACGTCCATATGGAATAGCGAGGAGCGGTGGACAGAAAGCTCAGGCTGTTTCCGCATTGACCGTGGACGTCGGAGGGAGGTCGCTATCTTTGAGAGGACTCATCGTTTATTACCCTTCCTCATCCAGCCTCGTGGCCTGCGACGGCATCCTGGGCAGTGACATCGCACAATTCGGAAGCATCAGAATAGACGCTACAAACGGATTGTTCTCGGTCGGTGTCTAATCGCCAAGGCGCTGAAACCTCGTTTCAGCCCATGGCGTAGGTGAAATACAGTTCCGGTTTCTCGGCACGCCGAGGCCGTTTCCCGTCCATCAGATCATCAGGTATTACGAGCCAATCCATGAGCGTCTGTCAACGCGTCGAGCATGTGTCGTCGAAAATAATTTCCGTAAACCTTGGAATTGCATTTCTGCTCACCGCTGGCTCGGCAGTGCGCGCGCAGACCAAAACAGTTTCCACCGCGCTACCGGTTGCAACAGCCGCTGTCGCTACCGAGCCGATCACGATCGACGGTCGACTCGACGAGAGCGCTTGGGCGAAAGCGACGCCGATCACGGATCTCCACCAACAGCGGCCGAACGAAGGCGCGCCTCCCGCTCAGCGCACCGAGATCAGGATCCTGTTCGACGCGCGGGCTCTCTACATTGGAGCGCGGATGTACGACTCTCTCGGCGCTCGCGGTATCCGGGCGCCACTCGCCAGAAGGGACCAGCTTCTGGACGCGAACGGAAACAACGGGTCGTTCAATTCGCTCACGACTGACAAGCTTATCGTGATGCTCGACCCCTATCACAACCACATCGATCAGGCGTGGTTCGAGGTCAATCCGGCGGGTGTGAAAGGGGATCAATTCAACGGCGACCCGTCGTGGGATCCGATCTGGGAAGCCGCCGCTCACGTCGATTCGCTGGGCTGGACGGCGGAGATGCGGATTCCATACTCGCAGCTGCGTTTCTCGCGCGACAGTTTGCAGACGTGGGGGATGCAGATCTGGAGATACACTGACAGGCTCAACGAGCAGGACATGTGGTCATTCCGGCGTCTCAGTGAATCCGGCGGACCGATGTATTGGGGGTCCCTCACCGGTCTCGCGATCGAGCGGCAGCCACGGCAGCTCGAGATCCTTCCGTACGTGGAATCGCGCGAACAGTACAAGTTCGCGGCTCCGAATGACCCCTATCACAGCAACAGCTACGGGCGGGTAAGCGCCGGCGCCGATATGAAGTATTTGTTGACATCGAATCTTGCGCTCGATGCGACGATCAACCCGGACTTCGGACAGGTCGAAGTCGACCCGGCCACCATCAATCTTTCGGCGTACGAGACGTATTACGCGGAGAAGCGACCCTTCTTCGTCGCCGGCAGCAGCGCATTCGATTTCGGAAATTTCAGCTGCAACTTCTGCAGCAATGTGTCGAGCCTCGACGTCTTCTACTCGCGGCGTATTGGACGTCCGCCACAGCTCAATCCGTATGTCAGCAATGTCGCGGAATTCGCTGACACACCGGACAACACAACGATTCTCGGCGCCGCGAAGGTAACGGGTCGCACGAAGGGCGGTTATACGGTCGGACTTCTCGACGCGGTCACTAATAGCGAGACAGCGCATTACGTGCCTGCGCCGGGTTCTCCCGAGCTGGCGCAGGAAGTCGAGCCGTTCACAAATTATTTCGTTGGTCGCGTGAAGAAGGATCTGAATGGCGGCGCGACGACCATCGGCGGAGCTGTCACGTCGGCGTTGCGGAAGATGGACGATACTGTGGTATCCGACAGACTGCGCCGAAACGCAGAGGCGCTCGGCTTCGATTTCGATCATAGCTGGCACCAGCGGAAGTACGGCTGGATCGGATCTGTCGTCGTGTCAGATGTGGCCGGGACATCGTCAGCGATCGACCTCACGGAGCAGTCGAGCGCGCACTACTACCAACGCCCCGACCGGCGCGTGACGACAGATGGAATCTTCGATGCGAAGTACGACCCCAATGCGACGTCGTTACGGGGCTACGGCTTCTACACGCGCATCGCCAAGAACACCGGGGACTGGTTCTGGGAAACCGCGCAGAACTGGCGCAGTCCCGGGTTCGAGGTAAACGATCTTTCGTTTCTCGATCGTGCCGACTACAAGTGGATGAACGCGAACGTCGGACGGCAATGGAACACGCCAGCGTACTGGTTCCGTAACGCTGTGATTATCGCCGGCGGCCAGCAGCAGTTCAATTACGACGGGGACAAGACGGATGCACAGTCGCAATTTTACTTCGGAAACGAGTTTCGCAATTACTGGAACCTGCGAAGCTTCGTGATTCATCACCCCAGCGTGCTAGACGATCGTTTGACACGCGGCGGACCGGTTGTCGTGCGGACGGGCTACAATTTCGGAGAAGCGGAGATCTCCACCGATGCGCGGCAGCGTGCTGTCTTCGATTTCGCCGTTCAGGTTGAAAAGGGAGTCGACGCCGATACTCATTCGTTCACTCTTACGCCGGGGGTCGCGCTCAAGCCTTCGGCAAACGTCTTCATCAGCCTGTCGCCGAGGTACGATGTTGGGGAGGATGCGGCGCAGTACGTAGAGGCAGTCCCGGATCCGACGGCGACGTCGTTTTACGGCACTCGCTATGTCTTCGCGTTCATAAAGACGCACACTCTGTCACTCGATACGAGGGTGAACTGGACGTTCACGCCAGACCTCACTCTGCAGCTTTATGCGCAGCCGTTCATCGCGAGTGGCGCGTACTCATCGTTCCGCGAGTTCGCAGCTCCGCGAACGGTTCGGAAGCTCGTTTACGGGC
Organism: Gemmatimonadaceae bacterium; assembly: GCA_035643845.1. Taxonomy (GTDB): domain Bacteria; phylum Gemmatimonadota; class Gemmatimonadetes; order Gemmatimonadales; family Gemmatimonadaceae; genus UBA4720. Next base: position 4,878 of record DASQPS010000210.1, read on the forward strand.
AAGACATTGGAACGATAGTGCGTACGCCTGCGACACCGACGACGAGCGCGACGTACACGGTAGATCCCGATGGCGCCACCGGACCCGCCGCGCCATTCACGTTCCAGGATCCCGATTTCACTTTCCGCTCTCTGATCGGGAACGCCGTGCTCAGGTGGGAGTACCGCCCAGGTTCTACCGTATTCTTCGTCTGGACACAGAATCGCACGGGCAGCGATCCGAATGGTGCGTTCGATTTCAGTCAGGAGCGACGGCAAATATTCCGTGACCGGCCTACGAACGTGTTCCAGGTAAAGGTGAACTACTGGCTAGGCAGATGACGCGATAGCTTTGAGAAAATTGCGGAGCTTCGTAGCTGCTGACACTGGTCGGTGTGCTCATTGTAGTAATCGGATTTATCCTCAGGATCAATCCGCTCCTTGTCGTAACGGTTGCAGGTCTCGCCACCGGGGTAGCTAGCGGCCTCGGCCCGATTGCGGTCATTGCAGCGTTCGGCAAAGCTTTCATCACGAGCCGCTATGTCGCGGTAGTCTGGCTCGTTCTGCCGGTGATCGGCCTCCTCGAGCATGCCGGCCTTAAGGAGCGCGCACGGTTTCTCGTTGGCGGTCTCCGGGGTGCGACGACGTCGCGGATTCTTCTCGCGTACTTCGCCGTCAGGCAGCTCACCGCTGCTCTCGGGCTGACTTCGCTGGGCGGACATGCACAAATGGTGAGACCGCTGATCGCCCCGATGGCGGAAGGCGCTGCCGAGAACCGCTACGGTGAGCTGACCGAGGGAGTACGGAACCGAATCAGGGCAAATGCCGCCGCGGTCGACAACATCGCGGTCTTTTTTGGCGAAGACATTTTCATCGCGATCGGCTCGATACTCCTGATCAAGGGATTTCTGGACCAGAACGGCATCCGCGTCGAGCCGACTCAGCTGGCTATCTGGGCGATACCAACCGCGTTGTGCGCACTCGTGATACACTGCACGCGACTCGTCTTCCTAGAGAGATCGCTGCGCGCCACGCTTGCTGCGGAGTCCCATCAGGAGTGATTACTCTCGAACACATCTACTGGTTGAGTGGACTGATGATGGCGGGGGTGTCCATCGTGAATTTCACGGACCGAAGCAATCCCCGCTGGTTCAACAACACTGCGTTCTGGGGGATATATGCGGTGACCTTTCTCGTCGGCACACACCTACCCGACGTCGTCAACGGATTCCTCGTCATTGCGATGGTTCTTGTCGCCAGCATCCGTGGACTCGGGCAGAGCCAGAAGGAAAGCGCCAGCCGCGCAGAGCGTGAGGCAAGCGCCAAACGTTGGGGCAACAAGCTCTTCATCCCTGCTCTCACGATTCCACTCGTGACGGTGCTCGGGACTTTTCTATTCAACAAAATCAGTATTCACGGTGCCACGCTGGTCGATGTCAGCCAGGTGACTGTGATCTCACTGGGGATCGCAACTCTGATCGCACTCGGTGTGGGAATGGTGATGCTCAAACCGCCGGTGGTTGCTCCGATCAGAGAAGCGAGGCGACTGCTCGATGCGGTCGGCTGGGCGGCCGTGCTACCTCAGATGCTCGCAGCGCTCGGCGCGCTATTCGCCATCGCCGGAGTGGGCACCGTCGTGAGCGGACTGGCGCAACGCTGGATTCCGCTCGACAACCCCTCCGTGGTAGTAATCACGTACACCGTTGGGATGGCTATCTTCACGATGATTATGGGAAACGCCTTTGCGGCATTTCCGGTAATGACGGCTGGAATAGGACTTCCGTTGATCGTGCAGAGATTCGGTGGGGATCCGACGGTTATGGCGGCGATTGGAATGCTGTCAGGTTTTTGCGGAACGCTGATGACGCCAATGGCGGCAAACTTCAACATCGTCCCTACCGCACTTCTTGAGCTGCCCGACGAGAACGCGGTGATCAAAGTCCAGATTCCGACAGCGCTGGTATTGCTGACCGCGAACATCCTGCTGATGAATTTTCTGGTATTTCGTCGTTGAGCGAGGCGCGGCCCGCGCTCAATGCGCAGATCGCGTCCGGCTTTGCCAGAGTTGCGCTCTCGCACATCACGCGAGAGTGGCCAAACCTGCTCCAGCACTTTCTTACGAGGGCAGAGGATCTGCGTCCGCCGCGGGAACTCCATCCGGTATTCTTCGGAAGTCTGGACTGGCATTCCTGCGTACACGGGTACTGGCTACTCGCCACTGTCCTTCGTCTTTATCCGGATGTCGACGAGGCCGTCCAAATCCGTGATCTGTTCGACGAGCAACTGACATCTGCGAAGATTCTGGGAGAGCTCGCCTATCTGTCCAAACCGTCGAGCAAAACTTTCGAGCGTCCATACGGATGGGCGTGGTTGCTGATGCTTTCCGCCGAGCTCAGTCGCCACGACACGCCCGACGGGAAACGCTGGCGCGCGGCGCTGGAGCCACTTAGTGCTGCTATGGTTGATCGCTTTGTCGAGTTTCTTCCGAAGGCAAGCTACGCTACGCGCGTTGGAACGCACTTCAACAGCGCCTTTGCTCTCACTCTCACGCTCGAGTACGCAGAAGTTGCCGGCAACAACGTTCTTCGAAAGATGGTGACCGGCAAAGCCCGCGAGTGGTACACGGGTGACAAAGATTGTCAGGCGTGGGAACCCGGTGGCGATGACTTTCTTTCTTCCGCTCTCACGGAAGCCGAGTGCATGCGGAGAGTGTTGAGTGGGAAGGAGTTCGAGAACTGGTTCGAATCTTTCCTACCGCGAATCGCGCAGCGTGAGCCAGCGACGCTCTTCGAGCCGGCAATCGTGAGCGACAGGAGTGATGGAAAAATCGCGCATCTCGACGGGTTGAATCTGAGTCGCGCATGGTGCTGGCGCTCGCTCGCAACGTCGCTGCTCGATTCCGACCCACGACGCGAA
>DASQPS010000211.1:0-7358 GCA_035643845.1 Gemmatimonadaceae bacterium
CGATCCGATCGCTGAGCCGGGGAATGCAGCAGCGTGTGTCGATCGCACGCGCGATGGTGCATTCGCCACGGGTCGTTCTTGCCGACGAGCCGTACAGCGGGCTCGACGAGAGCGGCGCGCGCGCGCTGACATCTCTGCTCCAGGACCTCCGATCTTCCGGGACGGCGATCATCATCGTCACACACAACCTCGCCGAGGGGCTTTCACTGGCGACGAGCGCTGCGGTCATGAATCGTGGCCGCTTCGTGCGGTACGATCGGCGAGCCTCTGTCGACGTTGCGTCTTATTCGGACGTCTACCGTGAGGCACTGACTTCGGGTGAGTGAGACTCTCTTCGCGGCCTGGTTGATCGCGCGGAAGGATCTCGCCATCGAGTTCCGCACGCGGAGCGCTTTCTTCTCGAGCGTCGTATTCGCGTTACTTGGGCTCGTGATCTTCTACTACGCGTGGGATCCTACGGCGGTAAGCGTCACGGATCTGGCGCCGGGAGTGCTCTGGATAATCTTCACGTTTTCCGGCTTGCTCGGACTGCACCGGTCGTTCGGGGTGGAAGCGGCCGACCGCGCGATCGACGGTCTCCTTGCTTCGCCGGTGTCCCGCCATTCGATATTCCTCGGGAAGGCGCTCGCCAACCTCGTTTTTGTCGCGGCCGTGCAGGTGATTGCGATACCGGCTCTCGCCATTTTCTACAATCTTCCACTCGGTCACGTCGCCGCTCCGCTCATCATGATCGCGATCCTGGCGGCGGTTGGACTCGTGACGGTAGGCACTTTATTCAGTGCGATGGCGGTCAACACGAGATTGGCCGAGCTGCTGCTGCCGATGCTCGCGCTGCCCTTCTTTGTGCCGGTTGTAATCGCGGCGACGCAAGCAACGGCGAAGCTGTTGAGCGGTCGCCCGCTGGTCGAATCCGCGGCGTGGCTCAAGCTGCTTCTGGCGTTCGACATAGTGTTCGTCGCTGCGTGTGCACTTGCCTACCCCTTCACGATCGAGGATTAGGAGTAGCACCTAGCCCCAGCCACCCGTATGATTGTCCGCCCCCAAAACGCGGAGTGGTCAATGAAAGGGAAGTATCTGCTCTATGGAACCCTTGCCGCCAGCGTGACGTTATTCGTGTGGCAGGCGATCTCGAACGCAGCTATCCCGTGGCACCAGGCGACACTGCATACGTTCAAGGACAACGCTGCCGCAGTGCAGGCAATTCGCGCGCAGGCGCCTGCGAATGGGGTGTATGCAGCGCCAGAGGGAGTTCTCCTTGTACAGTCCCTTACCCCGACTCTCGCCGATAAGTCGAAGTCGATGGGGCAGAACCTGGCGAAGCAATTCGTCATTGATGTCGCGGCGGCTTTAGTGCTCTGCCTAGCACTCGCCGATCAGAAACTCCGACGCAGCCCGCGTGACGTTGCTCTTCGCCTCGGCGCACTCGGACTCGCGGCTGGGATGATCAAAGAGTTGTCCGATTGGAATTGGTATGGCTTTGCCGGCAGCTACGCGTTCGTCAACCTCGTCGATCTCGCGATACAGTTCGTCATCGCCGGTCTCATCATCACCTGGATCCGGAACCGCCTGATGCGCGATGACGCCGTTCCAGCCGACGAAGTAGCTGGCGTGCGAGCGCAGGGAAGCTACCAGCCGCCGGCGGGAATGCGCGCGCCGACACGGTGATGTGAGCGGCGGGTCGTCTGCATTCGCTCGTCGCGATGCAGGATACCACCGCCGTCTGAGTCGGCATATAAGGCGGTCGTCGCTTAAATTGGACGGGTCGGCGACATAGTCACCGGCCCGTTCGCCCTTATATCCGCTCTGAATGAAGATCTCCTGGCTTCCAGCCGTCGCCGGCATCGCCGTAGTCGGCACGGTTATCCGCGCGGCATTTTTCACCCCGCTCGAGGCGAGGCAGGGAGCCGCGCAAAAAATATTTTATCTTCACGTTCCCGCGGCGTGGGTCGCGTTCGCCGCATTCGGACTCGTCGCGGTTGCGAGCGGCGTCTTTCTCTGGATCCGCGACCAGCGCCTCGACCAGTTCGCGGAGAGCTCGGCCGAGGTCGGTGTCGTTTTTACGACGGTGGTACTGATCACCGGTCCACTTTGGGCTAAACCGATTTGGGGAACGTATTGGGCATGGTGGGACGTGCGTCTGATCTCGACCCTTTTTCTGTGGTTCATCTACGTTTCGTACATCGTTCTCCGGGGCGCCATCGAATCGCCCGAATTGCGTGCGCGCTACTCGGCCGTACTCGGAATCCTTGGCGCCCTTCTAATCCCGTTCGTCCACTTGAGTGTATACATGTTCGCGACGATGCATCCGAGACCGATTGTCGGAAAGCCAAGCGCCCCTTCGCTTCCGAACGAGATGCTGCTGACGCTCATGATCTCGCTCCTCTCTTTCACGCTTTTGTATCTCGCGTTCGTTCGCTCGCGCTACCGCTACGCTGTCGAGCGCGACGCGATTCTCGCGTCCGCTGCCCAGAATGCCTGAAACTTCCGCGTATTACCACGTCGCCTACACCATCGCGCTCGCCATTTATGTCGCTTACGCGTTGAGTCTCTATTTTCGGCGCAAGCGACTGAGGTCCCGATAGTGGGGCACGTCGACGTATCGAAGGACACTCCAACCGAAGTCTCGGATCCCGTCAATGCGCGAATTCTCGCGGTGTCCGAGGACCGGATCCCGGGCTTCGTCACCGAACCGTTCGCCGAGATCGCCACCGCGTCGGGCGTGAGCGAGAACGTCGTCATGGAGCGCTTGCGCGCGATGCTTGCCGCGGGCGTCGTCCGACGCATCAGGCAAACTTTGATGGCGACCAATCTGGCCCCCGGAGCGTTGGTAGCGTGGCGAGTGCCGACGGAGAAGCTGGATGCGGCGTTCACCTACATGGCGAAGGAAGATCCGTTCTCAGGTCACGTTGTAATCCGCTCGACCGACTCGGAAACCCAGGGGTCGGTTTACCGTCTGTGGACAACCCTCAAAATTCCGCAGGGTTTTTCCATGAAGGCACACTGTGATTTTCTGGCGGCGAAAGTTGGCGCGTCAGCCTACCGGATAATGCCGGCGAAGCATCTCTTCGCTCTCGGCGTTGGCCACGTGCGCCGTCGCGGAATGGAACCTGGCTCGCGAAGCGACGAGGCCGGACGCGTCCTCGACACGAACATCGTTCAGCTGTCGGCGCTCGATTGGCGCGTTCTCACCGCGCTCAAGCGTGAGTTCACTCCGGACGAGATCCTTCCGAATCCGTGGGCGGGGAGAGCCGCGGAGGCTGGACTCACGCTCGAAGATTTTTGCGGTGTCGCGCGGTCACTGGGCGAGCGCGGAGTGATTGGTCGGTTCTCGACGTTCCTCGAGCACGTTAAGCCGTCGGCGAGCGGGGAGCGGGTGACGCGCTACAATGCGCTGTTTCACTGGCGTGTTCCGCCCGGGCGTGAGATCGAGGCCGGGAAAGAAATCGGCCGTCATCATATCCTCACCCACGCGTACTGGCGTGAAGGCGGCGCGGAGTTCGCGCACGTGAATCTCATGGCCGTCGCCCACGGAACCGACAAAGAGCTGGTGCTCGCGCACAAGGCAGCGATCGACGAGCACCTCGCCGAGGCGGGCATCCCCGTCAGTTACACCAACGTGTTCTGGGGTGGCCGCAGCGAGATCAAGCCCTCCGAGATCTCGCCGGTGGCGTATGGGCGCTGGGCAAAGACCGTGGGACTCATTCCGGATGCGGAGAAGTCGCCAGGCGAGACGCGCCGAACGTCGTCCGGGTCTTTCGTCCCAGGAATCGCAATTGAGTGAGGGGAAAGTCTTCCTCGTCGGCGCTGGTCCTGGGGATCCTGGGCTCATCACACTAAGGGGACATCAGCTGATCGACTCCGCGGACGCAGTCGTGTACGATGCGCTCGCGAATGTTGCGCTGCTTCCCGCCGGTGCGCGCGAAACCGGACGTCCCGAGCTTTATTATGTCGGTAAGCGCGGCGGAGCGACTGGGTCTGTCACGCAAACCGAAATCAATGAGCTGGTCGTTCGGCTGGCTCGTGAGGGCAAGCGCGTTGTCCGTCTCAAGGGCGGCGATCCCTTCGTGTTCGGCAGGGGAAGCGAAGAGGCGCAGGCGTTGAACGATGCTATGGTGCCTTTCGAGGTTGTGCCCGGCATCACGGCGGGGATCGCGGCACCAGCGTACGCGGGAATTCCGGTGACGCATCGCGGACTGTCGACTTCGGTGACGTTCGTAACAGGACACGAAGATCCTTCCAAGCCTTCGACCCAGACCAACTGGACGGCGCTCGCGAAAGCAGGCGGAACGATCGTTCTCTACATGGGAGTGAAGACGCTCCGCAACATTGCCGACGCGCTCATTCAGGGCGGCATGGCCGCGGAGATTCCCGCCGCGGCGATCCAGTGGGGAACGCATCCAAAACAGCGAACCGTGGTCGCGACGCTCGACACGATTGCCGCAAGAGCCCAAGACGAAAACCTGACTGCGCCCGTCATCACCGTGATCGGTTGGTCGGTAGTTCTCAGGGACGAGCTGAGCTGGTTCGAACGGCGTCCGTTATTCGGCAAACGCATTGTCGTGACTCGCGCTACACAGCAGGCGCCCGCGCTTAGCGAGAAACTGCGCGAGGTTGGTGCCAACGTCATGGAGATGCCTGCAACCCAGATCGCGCGACTCGATCTTGCTCCCCTCCGCAGTGCCATTGCGCAGATCGCCTCGTTCCAATGGCTCATCGTCACCAGTCAGAACGCCGTTTCGATTTTCTGGGAGCAGCTTCTTGGCGCGGGCCGCGACGCGCGTGCTCTCGCCGGGCTAAAGATCGCAGCGGTCGGACCGTCTACCGCTGGCGCACTTCTCGAGCGCGGAATCGCCGTCGACCTTATTCCCGAGCGTTTCGTGGCCGAGGGCGTCATTGAAACTATGCAGCGACGCGACGACGTCGCAGGTTCCAAAGTTCTCTACGTCACGGCAGAGGGCGCGCGCGAAGTGCTTCCGGATGCTCTGACGAAGATGGGAGCCGAGGTTCGCGTCATCGAGGCGTATCGTTCGATCAGAGATGGGCAGGGAGCGGAGCAGCTCGCCCGCGCGATCGAGGCAGGCAAGGTCGATCTCGTGACGTTCACATCCGCTTCGTCGGTCAAAGCATACGTTGAAGCGGTTGGGAACGACCTGGCGACGCGTGTCCCAGCGGTGTCGATCGGGCCGCAGACGTCGACTGCATTGCGCGAAGCAGGACTCGAGGTCAGACATGAGGCGGAAGAGTCGACGATCGATGGACTCGTTGCGGCGATAGTTCGTGGCGCGTAAGCCGAAGAGCGATCCCGAAATACTAAGAATTGGAACGCGGGCATCGGAGCTTGCGTTGCGGCAGGCGCGTCTCGTCGAGAATGCGTTACTGGCTCGAGGTGTTCGTTCCGAGCTCGTAACGTTCAAGACCACCGGCGACAAGAAGCTCGATCAGCCGCTAACCGAAATCGGAGCGAAAGGGCTCTTCACCCATGAGCTCGAAGTTGCTCTCGCGAAAGGCAAAATCGATTGCGCGGTGCATTCGCTCAAGGATCTGCCGACAGAATCGAGCGAAGGACTCGAGATCGTCGCACAGCTGGAACGTGAGGATCCGCGTGACGTGCTCGTCGTGAACCGCGCTACAGGAGCGGAGGGTCTCGACGATCTTCCCGCGGGATCCAGAGTCGGCACGTCGAGCCTGCGACGTCGCGCGCAGCTCATGGCAAAGCGGCCGGACCTCGAGGTCGTCGAGCTGCGTGGCAACGTGCCCACACGCCTGAGCAAGGTCGAGACGGGCAAAGTCCACGCAGCGATATTGGCGGCGGCAGGTCTCATTCGCCTCGAGGTGCGGCAGCGCATCACCATGTTTTTCGATCCGACCGAGTGGATACCGGCTCCGGGGCAGGGCGCGATCGCGGTTCAGGCGCGGACGGAGGATACGCAGTTCACCGAGATCCTGATGTCACTCAACGACGAAGCTACCTCGGTGGCGACGCGCGCGGAGCGGGCATTTCTTGCGGCACTCGACGGCGGCTGCCAGGTCCCGATCGGCGCCATCGTCACCGACGACGATCGAGCGCGCCCTACATTATATGGTATGCTGGCTGACGTGACCGGTAAGCACATCGTGCGCGGATCGCTCCTGCTCGACGCAGATTCACCCGAATTCACAGGCGAGGCCCTCGCCGCCGAGATCAGGTCGCGGGGCGGAGCGAGTCTGTTGGTCGAGCTGCGGCAGCTATCGCGCCTGCCCGCACCCCAGCCCGAGTAGAGTGTCGAGTTTCCCTAACTACCGTCCGCGCCGACTGCGACGCACTGCGCCGCTCAGAAATCTCGTTCGCGAAACTCATCTCGCGCCCGCACAGCTCGTGCTGCCCGTCTTCGTTCGCGATGGAAAAAAACTTCGCAAAGCGGTTGGCTCAATGCCCGGCGTTTCTCAGACCTCCGTAGACGAGATGCTGCGCGATGCTGAAGCTGCAGCCAAGGTCGGGGTCGGCGGGATCATATTGTTCGGGGTTCCAGAGACGAAAGATGCGACGGGGTCGTCGGCCTGGGACGACGGCGGCGCCGTCCAATCGGCTGTTCGGGCATTAAAAAAAGAGGTGCCCAATCTGGTCGTGATCACCGATGTCTGCATGTGCGAGTACACTGATCATGGTCACTGCGGTGTGCTCAAGGACGGCGAGGTCGATAACGATGCGACGCTGGAACTCCTGTCTCGCGCCGCACTATCCCACGCACGAGCCGGCGCTGATATCGTTGCGCCGAGCGACATGATGGACGGAAGAGTGCAGGCGATAAGGGCAGCGCTGGACGGCGACGGATTTTCCGGAGTATCGATCCTCAGCTACGCGGCGAAGTACGCATCGGCGTACTACGGGCCATTTCGCGAGGCCGCGGAGTCAGCTCCTCGATCGGGCGATCGGCGCGGTTATCAGATGGATCCCGGCAATGCCGACGAGGCAATGCGCGAGGTGCTTTCTGATATCGAGGAAGGCGCTGACGCAGTGATGGTCAAGCCCGCCGGACCATATCTCGACATCGTCTCACGCGTAAAAGCGCAGACCGGCTATCCAGTCGCCGCGTACCAGGTCAGCGGCGAGTATGCGATGATTTGTGCGGCGGCGGATCGCGGTTGGATCGAGAAAGATCGCGTAATGATGGAATCCCTGTTGGGGATTCGCCGCGCCGGGGCTGACTTCATCGTTACTTATTTCGCGACGGAGGCCGCGGGCAGACTCGGATGAAACATTTTCATTTTGTCGCGCTGACGATTCTTTCGATAACGCTCGCCGCGTCCGCCACTACCGCGCAGACGTCCGACACGGCGCGTATCGACACGCTGCCGCCGCCCTCGGTCGTCGAGCTGCC
>DASQPS010000212.1:0-2800 GCA_035643845.1 Gemmatimonadaceae bacterium
AAATAGACTAAGGACAACGGACGACAATGGTCACGGCATCGACAACCAGCTGGCTAAGGCGCAGCTTCCTGATCGAAGAGGACGGCAAGCTCGTCGGCGAAATCGATGGCGCCGGTTGGATAGAACGGGCAGCCGCTACGGTCGGGAAGTCGACTTATGCGTTCTATCGCGAAACTCTCTTCAAGGCAAACTATGTCATGGAACGCGACGGCCAGATAGTCGCGCGCGCGAAGAATCTAAGTCTGTTTGCCCCTCGATTCGATGTCACCTGGGAAGACCACACCCTCCTATTGCGCAAACTCTCGCTCTGGACCCAGACGTTCGGATTATTCGAGAGCGACCTGCAAATAGGGACGGTCAGGCCAGTCGGAATTTTCAGAAGAAGTGCGACCCTGGAAGGAGCATCCTCTGTCCCACTCGACATCAGAGTTTTTCTTGTCTGGGTCGTGTTCATGACGTGGAAGCGTCAGAGCTAGTTGGTCTCTTAACCGAAATCGCGACGAGGTCACACTAATATGACTAATAAGTCATGATGTTTTCATGACCTCGTTGCGCCTCGAGCCTAATTTTTCTGGAGCGACTACAGTTGATGCCGTCGCAAAGTTCTGGTCGTGAGCACCACAATCACCCAATCGGAACCTGGTTCCAGGAGACCAACGTGGCTCGCAAGTACAAGGGAAACATGAACGGCCAGAAATACGTCGCCAACACGAGTCCCTACCGGCGCGAGGTCCACGACCTGGACAACGAGAACAGGAATTGTCAGATCGACGAAATCATCCGCGCCGGTCAGGACATGCCGTACACATCGCTCGACGCCGCGCGCCGCGACGATTTCGGGCGGTGCGCGTTCTGCTCGGAGGGAAGTAATCGGTAAGCGCGCGGGATAGATTTAGCGGAGACTTCACCGACATGAGCACCTTCACTCTCCGCATACCTCTGATCCCCGCGCCGGGCCCGTTGCAGCAGATCCACGCAACGCGCGAATTCCATGGGGCAATGCCGGAACACGACGTCGTCGGGTTCTTTGCCAGAATCATCCGCGACGGCCTCGAGAGCGTTGCGTATCCTGAGTTCAGGAAGCTCAGCGCCAATTCCGACGAGTGGCTCGTTCAACAGGTGGAGCTGGTGATGTCCGTCCCCGACCACGTCTGGATCCGGAACGGCTTCGACCCACTCGGCGCATGGAACGAATCGCGAAGGCGCTGAGCCGGTTCAGTCTGCGATGACCGAACCTGCGCAGTCGCGACTTGCCCAGCTTCGTGCCGAGCTCGCTGCACTCGATGAGTCGCTGCTTCGCATTGTCGCGCAGCGTCAGGCACTGGCTGGTGAGATCGGCCGCATCAAGTCGAAGATGGGCCGTTCCACACGCGACTTCGCTCAGGAGAAAGAAGTAATCGGGCGCGTGCGAGGCGCCGCGAAAGCACTCGACCTCGATCCGAATCTCGCCGAGCAGATCTCGCTGATGCTGATTCGCGCGTCGCTCACGGTGCAGGAGCAGGACCGCGTGCACGCGAGCGCGGGCGGCGAAGGCAAGCGAGTTCTCATCATTGGCGGTGCGGGAAAAATGGGCCGCTGGTTCGCGCGATTTCTGAACTCGCAGGGATTCTCCGTTGAGATCGCCGACCCGGCGGGAAGCGTTGGTGATTTTCCGCACTTGGAAAATTGGCGGGAGTCGTCACTCGATCACGACATCATCGTCGTCGCCGCGCCGCTGCGCCAATCGGCGGCGATTCTCGAAGAGCTGGCTACGCGCTCGCCTGAAGGAATCGTTTTCGATGTCGGCTCGCTCAAGACTCCGCTTCGGCGCGGTCTGCGCAAGCTCGTCGACGCCGGCGTGCGCGCGACTTCGATGCATCCGATGTTCGGTCCGGACACCGAGCTGCTGTCCGGCCGTCACGTCATCTTCGTCGACGTCGGAGTTCCGGAGGCTACGCAAGTCGCGCGCGATTTGTTCGCGTCGACGATGGTCGTCCAGGTCGAGATGGATCTCGATTCGCACGATCGGACGGTCGCCTACATACTCGGCCTTTCCCACGCGGTGAACATCGCGTTCCTCGCCGCATTGGCCGAAAGCGGCGAACACGCCGAGCGTCTGAAGCGCCTGTCGAGTACGACGTTCGATGCCCAGCTGGACGTCGCGCGACGAGTCGCCGGCGAGAATCCGCATCTGTACTTCGAGATCCAATCCCTCAACGAGTACGGCGAATCGGCGCTAGCGGGTCTCCGCTCGGCGGTCGAACGCTTGAGCAGCGCGGTCGCAAGCGGCAACGAAGCCGAATTCACCTCGTTGATGGGCCGCGGGGCGGAATATGTGCGGGAGGCTGGAGGCGGGAAGCGCGTACCGCCCTCCACCAGGAAAAGTCTGGGAGATTCCAACTAACATCTGCCCTCTGCTCCGCTAACATCGCGGATCAGGTTCTTTGCATTGCTGTTGTGGCATGAACCTCGCCTTTTGTCGAGGCATCCTCGAGTGGATGCGCGGCGACGATGTCAAAAAAAGACAAAACCAAGAAGAAATCGGAGCGCGCCGACGGGCGGAAGCGCCGTTTCGCCCCGCTAACCGAGCTACCATCTTTTTCGAAGGAGGACGACGACGGCCTCTACAACGTCGTCATCGAAACCCCCAAAGGCTCGCCCAACAAGCTCGCTTACGACCCCGACCTCGGCGCGTTCAAGCTTAAAGCAGTCCTCCCAGAGGGTTCGAATTTCCCGTTCGATTTCGGGTTCATCCCAAGCACTCTCGCCGACGACGGAGATCCGCTCGATGTCCTCCTCCTGATGGATCATCCTCTAGTGC
>DASQPS010000213.1:0-9259 GCA_035643845.1 Gemmatimonadaceae bacterium
GACGTCGGCGCGGCGACCGAAGAGCTCGAGTCGCATTCTGTCCCAGTGACCGGCAGACGTCGAGAAAAATTGCTGCGATCGTGTGCTCCGCTCGGCGAGCACCGCCTGGGTGCGGCGGGCGTCGTGTTCCGCCGCCGAAGAATGCACGACCTCCTCTCGCACCACTTGCCAGAGCCGCCGGCTCGGCGCGTCCAGAGATCTGGATGCAATGCGATAGTGACGGCTCGTGCCGGCTGCGCGCGCTTCCACCCATCCTTCGGCGCTCAGGACTTTGAGGTGGCGACTTATCGTCGACTGCGGCAGCTGAACGATCGACCGGAGCTCGTTCACTGTGAGCTCATTGCGCTCAAGCGCGAGCAGGAGCCTGCTCCTCGTCGGATCGGCGAGTGCGGTCATCTGCCCAAAAAGGGGCGTCGGGGTCAAGCGGTCAATCCGTTCATCCGGATTTAAGGCTATTACAAGCAGGTCTCGAGGTCAAGAGCAAAGGCGCCGGACTTGGCAGATAATACCGTCCGCCCCGGCTAGGTTTGCGCGCCGCTCGAGTGCGCGGCGATATTGTCCAGATCATGCCGGATAAGCCAACGCAGCAGCGGAATTTCGAAGGAAGCCTTCGCCGCCTTGAGGAGATTCTTGCCGCCCTCGAGGGCGAGCAGGCCGGGCTGGACGCGTCGCTGGCGCTCTTCGAGGAGGGTGTCGACATCCTTCGCACGGCGTCCGCCGAGCTGGGCCGCGCTGAGACGAAAGTGCAGATGCTAATGGAGAAGGCAGCCGGGCAGTTCGAGCTGAGGGAGATCGATCTCTAGGGAGTCGTCACCATTCGATGCGGATCGCCGTGCCATCGAGCTCAAGCTCGATGATATTTGCCGCGATCGTCTGGCGAATCTTCCAACCGGAATCGCTGACGCCATTCGGTATGCATTGGAGAGTCGCGGAAAAAGGATCCGTCCGCTGCTTCTGCTGTACGCATACCGCGCTGCGGGCGGGGCCGGCGACGTTGTCTCGCTTTCATGTGTCCCGGAGCTGATTCACACGTATTCGCTCATTCACGACGATCTCCCCTGTATGGACGACGACGATGTTCGGCGGGGACGCGCGACTTTGCACAAGGTTTACGGCTCCCGTACCGCTATTCTTGCCGGAGTCGCATTGCTGCCGATGGCGACTTTGGTGCTCGAGGATGCAACGCGTGCCATGCAATTGCCGTCGGCCTCGAGGAGAATGATTCGGCGGCGAATTCTTGGGGCTGCCGGGGTTTCCGGAATGATTGGAGGCCAGGCCCGCGATTTATCCGGAGAGGGGTTGGCTCTATCGCTGGAAGAGAGGGAAAGAATTCATCAGTCGAAGACGGGGGCTTTGATGATCGCTTCGGTTGAAGCAGGCGCGTTGGCGGCAGGGGCTTCAGACGAGACGGTGGATGCGTTGCGGATATACGGTCGCGGCGTAGGCCTCGCTTTTCAGATCATGGACGATGTATTGGACGTCACATCAACCACCGCTGTGCTCGGTAAAACAACAGGGAGGGACGCCGTGCTCGAGAAAAGCACGTACCCGGCGGTCCTCGGAGTAGATGGAGCCCGGCAACGTGCGCAGGCTCTCATTTCGGACGCCCAGAATGCGCTCCGAGAGCGGAATATCCTGACGCACGAGCTATCCCAAGTCGCTAATTTCATGGTAGCACGCACGTCCTGAATCCAAGTCCAGGTATGTCCATACTCGACCGAATCAATTCGCCAGCGGACCTCAAGCCCATGACGCGCGATGAGCTGCGTGCAGTGGCTGAAGAGATGCGGACGCGCCTGATCGAAGTGTGCTCCCGAACCGGAGGCCACATCGGCGCCGGATTGGGCGTCGTCGAGCTGACGGTCGCGCTTCACGCAATCTTCGACAGCCCGACGGACAAGATCGTGTGGGACGTCGGACACCAGGGCTACCCTCATAAACTGCTGACTGGAAGAGGCGAGCGAATCGAAACGCTACGACAGGAGCAGGGTCTCTCGGGTTTTCTGAAACGGTCCGAAAGCGAGTACGATGCATTCGGCGCTGGACATGCAGGCACGGCGATCTCTGCCGGTTACGGGATGGCCGTCGCGCGAGACTTGAATGGGCAGCACTTCAAGGTCGTCTCGATCCTGGGCGACGGCGCGCTGACGTGCGGCCTTGCGTACGAGGGACTCAACAACGCCGGCGCTTCCGAGCGCGATTTCATTGTCGTCCTGAACGACAACGAGATGTCGATCGCGCCCAACGTCGGGGCAATGTCGAAGTACCTCACGTCGATCCAGCGCAACCCACTTTACAATCGCGTCAGATCGGCGATTGGTTCGGTCGTTGACGCGGCGCCGGGCCCGCTGTCAGGTGTCGGCACGCTGGTGAGAAAGTGGGAAGAAAGCATGAAATCCTTTCTCACTCCCGGCGTGCTATTCGAGGAGCTTGGGTTTCGTTACTTCGGCCCGATCGACGGCCACGACATCGACGCGCTCATGGATACATTCGCGGCGGTCAAAGAGTTGAGCGGTCCGCGGCTGGTCCACTGCATCACCCAAAAAGGAAAGGGATTTCCGGCCGGCGAGCACGTCGAGAAGTGGCACGCTCTGCCGCCGGGCCATGATCCGGCCACCGGAAAACTCCGAAAAGTGTCATCCTCCAACAGCGCCTACACAGCTGTGTTCGGGCAGGCCCTCGTGGAACTCGGCAAAGAGAATCCAAAAGTCGTCGCGATAACCGGCGCGATGCCGAGCGGGACGGGAACGAGCGCGTTCGCGAAAACCTATCCAGATCGTTTCTTTGACGTCGGTATTGCAGAGGGGCACGCAGTCACGTTCGCCGCGGGTCTCGCAACCGAAGGCATTCGTCCGGTTTGCGCGATCTATTCGACGTTCCTCCAGCGCGCGTACGACAATGTCATCCATGATGTTGCCATCCAGCAGCTCCCTGTGATCTTCGCGATGGATCGTGCAGGTGTGGTGGGAGAGGATGGCCCGACCCACATGGGACTCTACGACATTGCCTATATGCTGGCAGTCCCCGGGATGGTGGTTACCGCGCCAATGAACGGGAGCGAGATGGTAGCCCTGCTCCGCAGCGGTCTGGAATACGCGAACGGCCCGTTTTGTCTTCGCTATCCGCGTGATGCCACTCCAGATGTGGTCCCCGCGACGTCAGCCATCGCAGCCGTCCCGCACGCCAGCTGGGAGATCCTGCGGCGCGCAACCAACGCGCAGCGCGATCCCGCTCAGGCTATTGCAATCCTCGCCGTGGGGACGATGGTACTTTCATCGCTCGCAGCCGCTGAGATTCTGGCTGAAGCCGGCGTGAGCGTAACCGTAGTGAACTGTCGATACCTCAAGCCACACGACCGCCGCGTGCTTGCTGAAGTCGTACGCGATCATCACAACATCCTCGTTGTCGAGGAAGGCACGGTTGTAAACGGATTCGGCTCGCATATGGCCGCTGTAATCGCCGAGATCGACGCATCGGTGAAAGTGATAGCGCACGGAGTGCCGGATGATTTCGTCGATCAGGCGTCGCGCGCGAAGCAATTGGCGCGGCTTGGCCTCGATCCGCGCGGAATCGCGAATCGTGTCACCGCGGCCTTCGGCGTCGAAAGTTTGCGGGGCACACACCTTCGTGCTGTCTGATGCGGCTTGGTGTCATCGGGCATCAAGGCTATGAGGATCTCGCGGAGATCCTCAATACGTTCTTCCGTCTCGCTCCGACCCTGGGGATCGAGCCTTTTCTCGAGCAGGGTCTCCACGAAGTAGCAGGCAAGGGCGCGCGGCTCGAGAATCCCGACCAAATCGACGCGCTCGTGACGCTTGGCGGCGACGGCACCCTTCTGCGTGGCGCTCGCTTTCTCGATGGTCACGACATTCCAATTCTTGGCGTGAATCTGGGGCGGCTCGGTTTTCTTACGAGCTGCCAGAGCGAAGACGTCGAAGACGCGGTGCGAAACCTCGCCAGCGGCGACTACGTCGCTCAGCCGCGAATGGCCTTGAGCGCTCGAGCGATGGACCAGGACGGCCAGTGCCGAAAGCAGTGGCGCGCCCTCAATGATTTCGTTCTCCACAAGGGCGGCTTCGCCAGAGTAGTGCGCCTCAACGTCTTCGTGGACGACGAGAGCATTGGGACCTACGCGGCTGACGGTATCGTGATGTCCACCCCCACAGGATCGACCGCCTACAGTCTTTCGGCGGGCGGCCCGGTCGTCGTTCCCACGCTCGAGTCGATCGTGATCACACCGATTTCGCCGCACACCCTCGCGATCCGCCCGATGGTTATTCCGGCTGATGCAGAAGTCACGGTTGAAGCACCGGAGACTCCAACCGAGCTCATGGTCACCGTCGACGGGCAGGTTGGCACGAGCTTCGTAAAGGGCGAGAAGCTCAAAGTGCGAAAGGCCGATAATCCGGTCCGCATCGTCCGCTTTCCTGGCGCAACTTTCTTCGAGCGCATGAGAGTCAAGCTCGGTTGGGGCGGGTTGCCCGAGACCAACGAAAGAAGCTGATGCTGACAGAGCTACGAATCCGCAATTTTGCGATAATCGAATCCGTCGCGCTTCCGCTCGCCGAAGGGTTCAACGTTCTATCGGGAGAGACGGGCGCGGGCAAATCGATCATCGTCGGAGCTCTGGGCCTGTTGCTCGGCGAGCGGGCTAGCGCCGACCTTATTCGATCGGGTGCTGAGAAGGCAACGGTCGAAGGTGTGTTCGACATCTCTGGCGTTAAGGGAATCGCGTCAGACGCGGACGCGCGCGGCATCGAGGTTGAGGATGATACTCTCGTTCTCAAGCGCGAGATTGCCACGGGTGGCAGAGGCCGCGCGTGGATCAATGGCGCCCCGGTAACTGCAACGGTCCTCGCCGAGATCGGCCGGCAGCTCGTGAACCTGCATGGTCAGCACGACGCTCAGACGCTGCTCGACCCAGAATCCCAGCGTGAGATCCTGGACGCCTTCGGCGGTGCCTCCGCTCGGGCCGCTCTGGTACGCGCGGCGCACCACGAGCTCTCCGGAATTCGCCGCGAAATTTCGACTCTCACCACACGTCGTGCCGAGGCGGAGAAACGCGCTGACTACCTGCGACACGTCGCCAAGGAGATCGAGGAGGCGCGCGTCTCACCCGGAGAAGACGTTAGGCTCGAAGACGAGGCACGCGTTCTGGAGAATGCCGACGAGCTCAGGACACTTGCCACCGGCCTCAGCGAGCTTCTTGCCGGCGACGAGGGAAGCGTCCTCTCTCAGCTCGGCCTTGCGCAGCGTCCTCTGACGGCGATCGAACGCATCGATCCGTCCGCCCTGCGAATGCAGGAGCTTTTCGATTCAGGATTCTATTCGCTCCAGGAGCTAGCCAGAACGATCGAGGACTACGCGGGCACAGTGGATCTGGATCCGGCGCGTCTCGAAGAAGTGCGACAGCGTCGGGATCGTCTTTTCGGGCTCCTCAAGAAATATGGTCCGGCACTCGACAATATCATCGAGACGGGTCGCTCGGCTCGCGCCGAGCTCGATCTCATCGATACCGCGCAATTCGATCTCGCGACCTTGAACGCTCGCGAGACGGAAACGAGGCGACGTCTTTTGGCGGAAGCAGAGAAGCTCTCCGAGATGAGAATTGCCGCCGCTCGGAAACTTTCGCGAGCGGTCGACGCGTTGTTGCCGGAGCTGGGTATGCCCGATGGACATTTCACAGCGGCGCTCGTTGCCCGTGACGAGCCGACGGCCGACGGCGCGGAAGACATCGAATTCCGTGTTGCTCTCAACGTTGGACACGAAGAGCGCCCGCTCGCTCGCGTTGCCTCAGGAGGCGAGCTATCACGCGTCATGCTCGCGCTGAAAACCATTCTCGCGCGCGTCGACCGCATCCCGACGTTGATTTTCGACGAGGTCGACGCCGGGATCGGCGGCAGAGTCGGTCTTCAGGTTGGTGACACGCTGCGACGCGTCGCGCGAGAGCATCAGGTCTTCGCTATTTCACATCTTCCACAGATCGCGGCACGCGCGCATCACCACATCGTCGTCGCGAAAGGCGCGAAGGGCGGAGTAACGACTGCCGACATTTCAGTGCTCGACGGAACGAGCAGGG
Source organism: Gemmatimonadaceae bacterium (assembly GCA_035643845.1). Classification (GTDB taxonomy): domain Bacteria; phylum Gemmatimonadota; class Gemmatimonadetes; order Gemmatimonadales; family Gemmatimonadaceae; genus UBA4720. Next base: position 6,080 of record DASQPS010000213.1, read on the forward strand.
TGAACGAGATCGCGCGAATGCTCGGCGGCGATCCCGAAAGCAAAGTCAGTCGCGCACATGCGAAAGAGCTGCTGGAGAGCGGAAGCGCCGCGCCCGCTTAGCTGCAGGTTTTATCAGCGGCGTCCGAAGAGCTTAATGTAAACCCGCAGCGCGACCTGATCGGAGAAGAACTTCGGCTGATTTCCGCCGGACCCCTTCACGGTCTGCCAATGAATGTAGGTCACTTCGAAGGGGAACTGCGCGGTGCCATTATCGACGGCATAGAGGTTCGAATACGAAATGCCGCCGCCGACACGCTGCTCTCGCGTCTCTGTGTCGAGGTCGAGCGTCGATGCATCGATGGTGACGTCCGAGAAACCAGTCACTGCCGCTGGAATAGTGAAGGTGCCAGTGTAGTGATCCTGGGCCTTATGGCGATACACGTACTGCCCGGAAAGAGAGAAGAAATCGTTGACGACCAGCCGCGGAGTAGTTTCGAATTCCATGGTCGTTCCTAGCGCGCGGTGCACCATCTGGCGCCGATAAAGTGGCGCGAGCTCGTCGCTCGGAAGATCGGTGATGCGCATCTCCTGATCGTCAGCGAACGGTTTGTTGACCCGAAGAACGAACGACTGCCAGAACTTGCTCCCGATAAGCAGATCGCTGAACCAGCGACCTTCAATGGCGTTCGCTCCGCGGCCAGTGCCGATGTCGATAAAATTATCGGGCGATTCGATCTGACCAGTCGCAATGCGATACACACCGCCGATGGATGTGCGGAAATTCAGCCCATGTGGCGACATTCTCGCGCGAGCATTCCCGTGGAACGAATCGAATACGGAGATTTTGCCGCCGACGTCAATGTCCCCGAAGTGTGAGTGCCCCGTCGTCGCCAGCGGTGCGGCAACGATGCCGAATGCGGTGTCGGACAAAATCTTCTGAGCGTCCAGTGCGGTAAGACGGTTCTGTGCTGCGAACGGACCGCTGCTGCTGATCTGGGGGACGCCCAATCCCGCGAATTGCGCGTACATCGCCCTGAAAGCAGCAACGCGCGCTTCGATAGCCAGTTGTGCATCCGTGCCGACGATTGGAACGAATGCGGAGCTCGCGTAAATGCCGTTCACTCCGTTGGCGAACGATCGCGAATTGTCGACGAGCGACTGCGCGGTCGTGCGCTGCGCATTCAGCTGCGAACAACCGGCCTTTCCTGGATTAGCCGCACAGATGCTCAGATCCTGATCGAGAGCGTCTGCCGACGCTGTGAACTGCGAGAACATCGCCGCGTTCTGAGCTGCGGCGGCCGTATTCGCCAGCGCGGGGTTGAATCCGAGATTCCCTTCGATTCCCGTGGTGTTGAACGTGAAAAACGCGCCGCTCTGGGTAGTCACATACGGAACCTGGACGGCGATTGTGATCCTGCTCGTAAGTCCCGCTTCGAGCACCAGGGGAAACGAATTGATCCTGTCCCGAAGATTCAGTCGGGCGTTGCCTAAGCTCGCGTGCCAGTTTGGGTCTCCGATGACTTGCTCCAGCGTCGACTCGACCCCGATGAGATTCGGAAATTGTCTCACTCCGACGGTGTCGAGCGTGAAATCGAATCCGAGTGGCTCGAGGGAGCCACCCGTCCGTCCCGATGTGGCACTCGCGTAACGCTCGTTGAACGATGTCCAGTCGCCGCTGACCTGCACTCGAAACGCTCCGCGCGGTACCACGGATGCATCATCGCCCACGCCAAGCACGCGCTGCGCTGGCAGTGCGTTTGAGAAGATCGATATTGACGCGAGCGCCAGCGCACGGACGCTGGCGGGGGACAAGTGCATTCGGGTTGGCACGATGTGAAGGTGCGCGTGGGGCGATCGTCTGAGTAGGGGACGCCCGCTGGCGGCTGACGTTATCAATTCGCCTGAGGTTTTGTCAACTTGAGAGGAAGAGTCCGAGTGCACCCGATGAGTGCCGCTTGTTAGCGTCGTTTTGCGCCAATAGGTTTGTCGCCAGATGCGGGAATAGCTCAGTTGGTAGAGCACAACCTTGCCAAGGTTGGGGTCGCGGGTTCGAGTCCCGTTTCCCGCTTCGTTTCTTCTCGGGGCAGCCGCAGCGATTCACCGCTGCGCGATGGTCCGCTCGGGTGGCGAAATCGGTAGACGCGAGGGACTTAAAATCCCTTGGGATAAGATCCCATGCGGGTTCGATCCCCGCCCCGAGCACATAGTGACGCGCCAGGAGCCGCGGAAGCGCGTTTCTTCTTTCGGGCTGAGGCCGCGACTCGTAGCACTCGTGCTCGCCGCGGTAGCGCCCTTCGTGTTCCTCATCACGATGGTGGCCCAAGAGAATCGCTCCAACGAGCGCTTATCCGCCGAGGAAAGTGCGCTGGGCAATGCCCGCGCACTCGCGGACAGAATCGACAGTCGATTTGGTGCAATCGAAACCGTGATTCTAACTTTGATACACTCCGTGAGTCCGAATCCTCGCGACTCGCTCCAGAACGACAAACTGCTGCGCGACGTTCTCACCGAGCTGCCGCCCGGCTTTGCGCATTTCGCTGTCACTACACTCGACGGGCGGGTGATCGGCACTTCAGATACGCTCCCGAACGGCCATAGAAGGGCGATCGCGTCTGGATCCGATACGCCCGACACGACGCTCGACTTCGACATCCACGCTCCAGCGCCGATCTTCGGCGCGACCGGGCCAAGCGCCATCGCGGTTTCGCATACCGACAGCTCTCTGAGAATACGGATGATCGGATTCATGGGTATAGATCGTCTGCAGCATGAACTCATGCGCGCTTCGCTACCGAGCGGCTCCATAGCAACCGTCGTTGGTCCCCGCGGCACGGTCATACTCAGATCGAGAAATCCCGACAAATGGCTCGGACGAAAGGTCGAAGCCTCGGCTCTCTTCAATTCGTCGCGCGGCCGCAGAGAAGGTATAGCGGCTGTCTCGGACCTCGAGGGCGAGAATGTCTTCTCCGGTTATGTGACGGCGAGGCACGTATCCTGGGTCGTTCACGTGGGCTCGCCCCAGTTCCTGGCACTCGCCAAGGAGCGCTCGGATTTTTGGCGAGCACTCGGCTTTGGTGCGATTGCGTTGGCGCTGGCGATCGTTCTCGCCTGGACGCAGGCGAGTCGCATCATCGCACCAATCCGAAAAGTGGTGCGCGATGCGCTGCTCCTGTCGAAGGGAGATCTGTCGCATCGGTCC
>DASQPS010000214.1:0-4442 GCA_035643845.1 Gemmatimonadaceae bacterium
TGAAAAGCCTCTCGTGGCTCCGCTCATCCACTCAGCCTGATTTGGCACGTCGTACGGCATCTCGTTCTGAAAGAAGTAAGTCCTTCCGCCGTTGCCATTCCATTGGACCTGGTACTGCTGGTAATGCTCCACGAAGAGGCCGTACATCGTCACGTTCCTGCCATTCACCACCAGGCCGTTCGCCGCAGTGTTGGATGTCCAACCGACACCTTTGCCATGATCGGCCCTCCACAGCCACATGTGATCGCCAATCACGTCGTTGCTGTTGATCACGAGCGACTGCGTCGCTCTACCAACGCCCGCGCCACCGATGCGGAAGAACACGTCGCTGAGCAGCGATGGATTGGACGAGTGATTTGCCGACGAGCCCGGCGGTCCAACTTGCACGAGAACTGGCGAGTTGATCGCGCCCGCGTCGATCAGAAGACCGGCGATAGTCACGCCGTCCACATCGTCTACATTGATTGCGCTGACGCCGTTGTCCGGGACGAGTGTCGCCAGCCCGAGGCCGAGCACGACAGTGTTCGCGCGCGTGATGTGAAGCGGGGCGTCCAGGTGATAGATGCCCGGCGTGATGATGAGGTTCTTGTTGCGTGCGAGCGCGTCGTTCATCGTCCTTGCGGAAGCGCCCGGCTTCACGATCGAGAATTCGCTTATCGGGTGTGCTACCCCTGGCGCCTTGCCGGACTCCCATGTCGTTCCGCTGGCGTTCGAGCGCATGGCAGGCACGAAGACTTTCCACTCGCCGCTGCGAGTGTCGACGTAGAGAAAGGGTTTCTCGCGGATCACGGGCGCGAAGCCGATCGTCGTGTAAGGCGGAGTCGGAAAGCTGCTCGGCGGTGCATTCACGGTGCCGACGAAAACCATGTTCCAGTTCGATCCCGTCCAGCTTCCGAGACTGCTGTTGCGCGTGAGCCATTGTTGCTGGCTGCCGGATCTCACCTGTCCGTCGACTTTCGAATCGCCGAGGAAGCCGCCGCTCGACCAGCCGCCGTCATCGAGCACGAGGTCACCGCGAATGTGCATGCGCCGCATTGGTGCAGCCTGCGACACGGCCCATTGGTCGAATCCACCGGTGGGATTCACCGACATGTTCTCGGCGATTCGCCAGAAGTTCACAGTCGCGTTCCCGTTCCGCCACCGCGCGTCGGCGCGTACACCGCCGTTGATGACCACCTGGTCGGGCGACAGACCGAGGCCGGAGAGCTGAGTGTAGTACCCGACCCTCGCATCGACGTCGTACGTCCCGGGCTTGAACAGGAGTGCGAACCGCTCTGTACCGAACTCGTTCGACTCCTGCGATTTGAAAACGGAATCGAGCTTGGCCTGGATAGCGGCGGACGGCGTCGTCGGATCGAAGATCGTGACGTTCGGGCCGAAGTCCGGATCGGTATTCTCTGTCGGCGGGTACGTGAACGACTGGGAGACAAGCAGTCCCAGGAGTGCACTCGCTCGGAGAAGAGTTCGACTTCTCATGTCCACCCGTCCAATGTGACGTTGATGGAATACCGGAGAGGTCTCATTTACCTAAGAGTTCCCACGGTCGATGGCGTAAGGTAGCAAACTATGCCATTACACCACGATGTCCACATAATAGTTGACAAGCATAGAATGCCATTCTATATTCGCCTAGAACCGCATTCTATGCTTGGGGGCGGGATGGTCTATCGTCGAACAGAACGCGGCGAGGCAGTTCGCGCAGCGGTGCAAGCCCGCATACTGAGCGCCGCGGGCAAGTTATTCATGAGCAAGGGGTACGACGCTACAACAATGCAAGACATTGTCAGGGAAGCGGACACGTCGATCGGTAATGCGTATTTCTATTTCCAGAACAAGGAAATGCTCATGCGGGCGCTGGTCGAAACATCGTTCAACACGATGTTCGATGCGGCCGAGGAGCGTGTCCGGCGTGTACCTGAGGGGCCGGAACGCATCGGGACACTTATTGCCGTCAACACGACGACTTTTCTCACCACTCGGCGAGAGATGCTGCGCGTCCTCGTCGCGGATTCGCGGATGGGGATCATCCAACGAATGGGCGACATCGCGGTGGAGCGCTGGATCGGCATACTGTCATCCTCGTTCCCCGATCGCCCGTCACATCAGTTGCCAATGATCGCCGCCGCAATATGGGGCGTAAATCGTTCCATCGTCGAGCGCATTGCGCGCGACGTCCTCATGATGGACATAAAGGATGCGGCTACGTTCATGGTACGCTGGTCGCTCGCTGCGCTCGATGTCCCCGCCGCGCGAATCAAGCGCATTGAGGCATCCGCGTGGAGACTCGCCTCCCGGCACGCGCGCGAACAGAAGGCCTTTTCATGGTGACCAGTCTGGAATCTCCGATCGTCAGCTGGTTCGGCCCGCCCATCATGTCCTCCACGGAATCCACCCGGCGCGCGCGCGCGTTGTGGTCCGTTTCCTGGACCTTCTTCGGATTGCTCGCGCTGACACTGATCCTCGGGAGTTTTGTCACGCCGTCGACCGTTGTGAGACGCGCGGTGTCCATTGGCGCAGTGGGTGTGCTCGTGCTCCTTCTCCACGCTCTCAACCGCAGAGGAAGGACAGCCCTGGCGAGCTGGATCCTGGTGCTCGGCCTGACACTCATCCTCACTCAACGCGCGTGGAACACGGGAGGAGTGCACGCTCCCGTCGCGTTGTTCTACATCCTGTTCGTGCTGATGGCCGCCGGCCTGCTCGGTGTCAGGGGAAGCATCGTCGTCGCATTGGCCTGTATTTCGAGTGCGACGTTCCTCGTCGGTGCCGAGCTCGCAGGCTGGATCCCTCCGTATCGAGTCGTGGTCTCACCCGCGGAAGCGTACATCGCCGTGGTGTTGGCTCTTTCAGTCACGCTGCTCTGTCTGACACTGCTGGGGCGCCAGGCGGAAGATCTCGCGCGAGATGACATGGTGAACATGTTCGTTCACGACATGCGCTCACCACTCACGGTGATAATGGCGAATCTCACCATGCTCCGTGAAGACGTGGGGGACCAAGCTGAATTCGCGGAACATGCCGATGCGGCCCTGGTGGAGACGATGCGCGTCAACAGGATGGCGAATAATCTGCTAGACATCAGCCGGCTCGAGGCAGCGCGGCTCCCGCTGCAGCGCACGTCGACGGATGTCGCCCAGGTAGCGCGAAACGTGACCCGCGCTTTGGCTGCGCTCGATCCCACACGTCAAATTGAAGTGCGCGCCCGCATGCCCGTGGTATGTGAGTGCGACGCGGATCTGGTGCGACGCATCATCGAAAATCTCGTGAGCAATGCGATAAAGCACACTGCCCGTGGTGGGCACGTCCTCGTCGAGGTGTCGTCGGAGCCGGCGTGTGTGCACATCGCAGTACAGGATGACGGCGAGGGGATCCCGAAGCAGTCACGGGATCGGATCTTCGAACGGTACTACGCAATAGCGATTAACACGTCTGCAGGGACTCACTCCGTCGGGCTTGGCCTTGCGTTCTGCAGGCTTGCGGCTGCTGCGCATGGCGGCAAGATCTGGGTGGAAGACGTAGAGCCACGAGGTAGCCGCTTCGTCGTCGAGCTGCCATCGCAATAAGTAGCGCTACTTCACGATCGTGGCCGACTTGATGTAGTCGAGTTTGGGAAACGCGCGTTGCAGATACTCGTTCCCCTTTTGCGCGATCGAATCCTGGCTCGGCCCCGGGCCGTTCGGGGCACCCTCGCCGTACCCACCGTACAGCGCATCAACTGCTTTCATTCCGTCGACCACTTTCCCAAACGGAGAAAAACCCTGTGCGTCGAGTGACGCATTGTCACCGTAGTTGATGAAAAACTGGTTCGACCTCGTATTTGGCCCCGCCGTAGCGAACGTGACCATTCCGCGCTTGTTGCTCTGAGCTACCGGATCATCGGGAATTCGGAGGCTGTCCATTCTTGCGTTGATCGCGGGATCGCCGCTCATGCCAAACTGCGCCATGAACCCCGGCAACACCCGGAAGAAGCGGATGTCCTTGAAGTAGCCCTCGGTCACCAAACGATAGAATCGGTCGGCGCCTTTGGGCGCCCATGCGCGCGTGACTTGAATCGTAAAATCGCCCTTGGTGGTCTTGAACTTCACCCGAAACGAATCAGGAGACGCCGGATCAGATGGGGTAGGGACCGCAGCTGGCAGGGCCGTCGCACGCGGAGGAACCGGAGGTGTTTTGTCCTTGCAGGCAACGGCGAGCAAAGGCAATGCTATGAGAGCGAGCAAAGCGGACGGCTGTATGCGGTGGCTCATGGCTAACCCCTCAGTCATTTGTCTGCTCATTGCGAACCCCGCTTGGCGGCCAGCACGCTCCATCGCGCCATGACTTCGTTGTACTGAGCTCTCGCTTTCGCCACGTCATCGAGCTCTCTGGCGGTTGGAGCGACATCAGCTCCCTGCATCGCCATCGCCGCTGCCATCATCGCCGCTTGCACACTCTCCAGAGTGGGT
>DASQPS010000215.1:0-11184 GCA_035643845.1 Gemmatimonadaceae bacterium
ACGGACCCGCGGTCGCAATCCGACTCGAACAAGAAGGCGAGGGCCGACAAGATCTGATCGACGCTATTCGCTACCACACCGTCGGTTCGGCAAAATGGGATCGTATAGGCCGCGCGCTTTACATGGCCGACTATCTTGAACCGGGCAGAAAGTTTCTCGCGGAGGATCGCGGATTTCTCGCCAGCCAGGTGCCGCACAATTTCGATGGAGTCTTTCGCCAGGTCGTTCGCTTTCGCCTCGAGTGGTCCGTGCGCGAGGGCAACCACATCTTTCCGGAAACGGTGGAGCTCTGGAACAGCCTGAGGTAGCGCGAGGCGGTCGCCACTACGGAAGAATCATCCTCGCGTTTCTGATTCTTGTCGCCCTGGTGTGGATCGGCATTCTAGCATTGAATCGGCGCGCTGGGCCCGGAGATGTTTACGCGCCGGACGATGCGAAAGCTCCCGAAGGCGTGAGAATCAAAGTGGAAGTGTTGAATGGAACCAGGACGAAGGGCCTTGCTCGCCGGGCGACTTTTTTCTTGCGCGATCGCGGCTTTGACGTGGTCGGATCGGGAACGAACGCAGCCCAGCGTACATCGACCATCGTCTACAATCGCTCGGGTCACGCTGACTGGGCAGCACGCGTCGGCCGCGCGATGAACTCGCCCGTCGTCAACCTTCCTGACAGCTCACGCTACCTGGACGTTACCGTCATCCTCGGGGCGAACTGGCGGCCGCCGGCGACTCCGTTCCACCCGTAATTGTCCGCATGCGGCCGCGATGTCCATCCCGCGGCTCTTGCGGATTGCGACCTCGACTCCCGCCGCTCTCAACCGCCGCGCAAACCAGTGGATCTGCTCCGGCGAACTGGGAGTGAAATTTCCGGCGCCGCCTGGATGGAGCGGTATCAGATTCACGAACGCGCGGCATTCTTTCGCCAGCGCAGCAAGTTGCGCAACCTGTTCGGCACCATCGTTGATTCCGCCGAGCATCACGTACTCGAACGTAACGCGCCGGTCAAATACTTTCGCTGCGTCGACGACGCTCGCGAGTGGATACTTGGTGTTGATCGGCATCAGCGATTGACGGAGCTCGTCGCTCGGCGCATGAATCGATATCGCCAGCCTGAATTGTTCTGGCCGCTCTCCGAGCGCGACAATTCCCGGAAGGACGCCCACGGTCGACACCGTGATGTGGCGCGCGCCAATTCCGAAACCGGCCGCCGAGTTCAGGACTGTCAGAGTTGGATCGACCGCTTTCCAATTCATTAGCGGCTCACCCATCCCCATGAAGACGATGTTGGTCACGACCTTCGGCGGGTCGAGCAAGCTCATCTCGCGCACCTGACCGGCTATCTCGAACATTTGGAGGTTCCGTGTGAAGCCCATGGCTCCGGTCGCGCAGAAAGCGCACTGCAAAGCGCATCCTGCCTGCGACGAGATGCAAAGCGTCAGACGCGATCCTTCCGGAATTGCCACTGTCTCGATGAATTCGCCGTCGTCGAGCCTGAACAAGAACTTTTCCGTACCGTCGCTCGAGGTCTGACGCATCGCGAGCGTCAGTCGCGAAATCTCGAAGTGCTCGGCCAGTAACGCTCGAAAGGCGAGCGGCAAATCGGTCATCGCGTCGAAGCTCGGCGCCGGGTTCTGCCACAGATGCCTGACGACCTGGCCGGCGCGAAACGACTTCTCGTCATGCTGCAGAGCAAAATCTTTCAGCATTTGCTCTGCCTCGGCGGGGAGCATGTTGAGGAGATTTGTTTTGCCGGGCGCAACCTCCCGACGCGTGCTGGTAAGCGTCATGCTCCTTCCACCAAGTGTATGCAACTACTAAATTTAACCCCTCTCAATGCCATTCTCGACCCAGACCCCGCAGCGCTGACCGCCACGCCTTCCTCGTCACGATTCGCGACGGCAAAGCGCTCCCATCTAGCCGGTGAGCTGAGAGCCACGCACGCCGGTACCAAAGTCAATCTGGGTGGCTGGGTTCACCGCACACGAAACCTCGGCGGAATCGTTTTTCTTGATCTGCGTGATCGCGCCGGTCTCGTCCAGGTCTCGTTCGATCCGAAGTCGGCATCAGCCGATGTCATAGAGCGGGCGGGGAAACTCGGACTCGAGACTGTCGTTACCGTCGCGGGCGAGGTCGCACTGCGGCCGCCCGAGATGCGCAACGGCGAGATGGAAACCGGCGACGTCGAAGTCCGTGCCCACGATTTTCGGATCGTCGGTCCTGCGGAAACTCCGGCCATCCCGGTGGCACGCGGCAAAGGCGAGAAACTTCCAGCCGAGGAGCTTCGCCTGAAGCATCGCAACCTCGACCTCCGTCGCCCGGAGCTACAGCAGAATTTGATTCTGCGTCATCGTCTCCTGCAGGCGACGCGGCGCTTCCTCGACGAGCGCGGGTTCCTCGAGATCGAGACACCGATTCTCACAAAACCCACGCCTGAAGGCGCGCGAGATTACGTGGTGCCGAGCAGAGTGCATGCTGGGGAGTTTTACGCGCTGCCACAGTCGCCGCAATTGTACAAGCAGCTGCTGATGGTCTCGGGATTCGATCGCTACTTCCAGATTGCGCGCTGTTTTCGCGATGAGGATCTGCGTGCTGACAGGCAACCCGAGTTCACACAGATCGACATCGAGGCGTCGTTCATCGAGCCCGAGGACATTTTCGCGCTGACGGAAGGAATGCTCGCAGCACTGTTTCGCGAGGCGGATCGGGAGATTCCGCAGAAGTTCGAGCGACTCAAGTACGCCGACGCGATCGAGCGGTTCGGCTCCGATCGGCCCGACATGCGTTATTCGCTCGAGCTTTTCGACGCCAGCGATGTTTTTCGCGGATCTGACTTCAGCATCACGAACGCCGCTCTCGCATCGGGCGGCCGCGTGCGCGGGTTGAAGATTTCGGGCGGTGCCGCGCTTTCACGGAAGCAGGTCGACGAAGTGGAAGCGGTTGCGAAATCCGCAGGCGCTGCCGGCCTCATTCGGCTCAAGAGAGGTGCGGGCGGCCTGGAAGGCTCAGCGGCGAAGTTCGTGAGCGAGGCCGGAGCACAGCGACTTGCGATGTCCGAAGGCGATCTCTGCCTTCTCGTCGCTGCACCGGAACACATCAGCAATCCAGCGCTGGATCGCGTTCGACAGGACGTCGCGCTGCGAATGTCGCTGATTCCCGAGAACGAGCAGTCGTTCCTGTGGGTGACCGACTTCCCGATGTTCACTCGCGAGCAGGACGGGACTCTGAGCTCTGTCCATCATCCATTCACGGCTCCGAATCCCGAAGACCTCGCGCTCCTCGATTCGGCGCCTGAAAAGGTCCGGGCGCTCGCTTACGACGTCGTTCTGAATGGAACCGAGCTCGGCGGCGGAAGTATCCGCATCAATGATCCGGCGTTACAGCGTCGGGTGCTCAGTCTTCTAGGGATAGATGAAGAAACAGCTCGCGTTCGCTTCGGATTTCTGCTGGACGCGCTCAGCTCGGGCGCACCGCCGCACGGCGGTATCGCGTTCGGCTTCGACAGAATCGCGATGATGCTGTCCGGAGCAACATCTCTGAGAGACGTTATCGCGTTTCCAAAAACCACTGCGGCACGTGCGCTCTTCGAGGACGCGCCTTCTGCCGTTCCACCCGAAGACCTGAGGGAACTCCATCTTCAGAAAATGACGACGTGACAGAAGAGACAACGATTCAGCGCCTCTCTACTGAAGGCGCGGACATGTTGACGCTGGCCGGAGTGAATGACGAAAACCTCGTCGAGCTGGCGCGACAGACCGGAGCGAAGATCGCTCTGCGCGGCGAGACTCTCGCGATAAGCGGAAACGCGGAGGCAGTTGCTCGGGCAATACCCATCGCCCAGCGCATGATCGACACGGCGAAGCAGCAGATGCCCCTCACCGCCGATGATGTTCTTCGCATGAGCATCGAGGGACCGCGCGAGGGAAATGGAAACGGCGTCGACAACGAGTCGCGCATCGTCCTTCCCGGCGTAAGGAAAATCATCCAGGCGAAGACGAGCGGCCAGGCTGAGTACATGAAGCTCATGGCGGAGAACGACATCGTCGTCGGAGTTGGTCCGGCGGGAACTGGCAAGACGTATCTCGCGGTGGCGGCCGCGGTTGATGCGCTAGCGAGAAAGCGAGTGCGTCGCATCGTGCTGGCGCGCCCGGCGGTGGAAGCGGGCGAGAGTCTTGGTTTCCTGCCGGGCGACATGCAGGCGAAAGTCGATCCCTATCTTCGCCCGCTGTACGACGCGCTCGAGGACATGATGCCACACGAGCGAGTCCAGAAGTCTCTGGAGACCAGAACCATCGAGATCGCGCCACTCGCGTACATGCGCGGGCGCACGCTCGCGGACGCGTTCGTGATCCTCGACGAGGCGCAGAACGCCACGGCTGCCCAGATGAAGATGTTCCTGACGCGCCTGGGTGTTAACTCAAAGGCGGTCATCACCGGTGACAAAACGCAGATCGATCTGCCGAAGCGCGAGGACTCCGGTCTCGTTCAGATAGAGCGCATTCTTCCAGGAATAGATGGAATTGGGTTCTACTATCTCACCGATGCCGATGTCGTCCGTCACCGGCTCGTAAGGGAGATCATCAAGGCGTACGCGGACGATGCTGGCGCGTGAGCGCTGCATGGTAGTCCGAAATTCGAAAACTCATCGCCAGGTAACGCCACACGTCATCCGGCCAACGTGACCCTAGCCGTCGACATTTCCTCTACCGTGCGTCGCCTGATGGTGTCGAAAGCGCGAGTGAGAGAAGCTGCGACAGCTACGATGCGTTCGGAGGGAGTCCGTAACGCGATGCTGTCGATAACTTTTGTCGGTCGCGCGACCATGGCCGGATTGAATAGGCGCTACCTCGGACACCACGGCGCAACGGACGTCATCTCGTTTGGTCTGGGTCGAAACGGTCGTCGCGGGCCTGTCGTCGGCGACGTTTACATCTGTCCCGAGATCGCGCGCGACAACGCTCGCCGCCAGGGCGTGTCCGCGCAGGAAGAATTGCTTCGCCTCGTGGTGCATGGGACGCTGCACGTGCTTGGATACGAGCATCCCAAGAACGCCACGCTCAGCAATTCGCGCATGTGGCGAAAGCAGGAAAGGGTACTCGGCCGTGTCATCTGATCGTCTGCTCGACGAATTCAACGCCGGCTCGGCGGCGGCACTCGCGCGGGTCATCAGCATCGTTGAAAATCATCGAGAGGGGTTCGAGGCTATCCTTGGCGGACTTCACTCGCGAACGGGTAGAGTAAGGAGACTTGGATTGACCGGTCCGCCCGGCGCGGGGAAGAGTACCATCACTGCGCTGCTGGTCCGCGGTTTTCGCGAGGCAGGTTTGACGGTTGCCGTAATTGCCGTCGACCCAACTTCTCCTTTCACTGGCGGCGCACTCCTCGGTGATCGCGTCCGAATGGAAAGCGTCGCGCTCGATGCTGGCGTCTTCATTCGATCCATGGCCACTCGCGGCTCGCTGGGCGGTTTGGCCGCCGCGACCCGCGAAGTCGCCGACGTACTCGATGCCTTTGGATTTGACCGCCTGATAATCGAGACGGTCGGTGTCGGACAATCGGAGTTGGACGTCGCGCATATGGCAGATTCCACGGCTCTCGTGCTCGTGCCTGAATCAGGCGACTCGATCCAGACTCTCAAAGCAGGCGTGATGGAGGTGGCTGACATTTTCGTGGTCAACAAATCCGATCGCCCGGGGGCTGATCGTTTGAGAAACGATGTCGAGTTAATGCTCGGTCTTCGCAGAGGCGTTTCTTTTGGAAACGTGCCGGCCCACCACGGTGTCGACCTCAGAAAAAACCCTGCCCGCGCGGCTCGGGAAGCCGCCGCCGCCGATCGTCCGACGAGCTGGACGCCTCCCGTTCTGAGCATGGTGGCCACCAAAGAGGAAGGAGTCGCAGCTCTCGCGACCGCATTCGACAGGCACTTTGCTTATCTTGAACAGAGCGGAACTTTGCGCTCGCGCCGACTCGAGAGACTGCGGGAGCGCGTGATGGATGTGGTAGAGCGAAAGGTCAGCGACCGCTTGTGGAAGAGTGCCCACACAATGGCCTGGCTTGAAGAGCAGCTCCCGTCGGTCGAGGAAGGTCGCTCGACCCCATTTGCAGTCGCAGACCAGTTGCTCGTTCGGAGTGCCGAGCTCGTACGCGGAGAACATGGAACATGAGCAAACTCAAGAGTCCTGGGCCGAAGACTCTCCCTGATAAGGACCTGATTGCGACTATTGCGGAACAATCGGCGGAGCTGAAGCTGCTGCGTCGCGAAGTTGCCGAATGGCGCAAGATGTACGAGAAGGGCGAGCTCCGGGACATCGCCTTCACTAACTCCGAAAAGGAAGTTGAGCCGGTTTACACTCCGCTCGATGCCGCCGAGACGGACGCAGCCGCGTTGGGAATGCCCGGTTTTTATCCGTACACGCGTGGCATTCATTCCACCGGTTATCGCGGACGACTCTGGACGATGCGTCAGTTCGCGGGATTTGGGAGCGCGCGAGACACGAACGAGCGTTACAAGTTCCTCCTCGCTCACGGGCAAACCGGACTTTCAGTCGCGTTCGATTTCCCGACGCTCATGGGGTACGACTCCGATCATCCGCGATCGGAAGGAGAAGTGGGGAAGTGCGGTGTCGCGATTTCCAGCCTCGCCGACATGGAGACGCTTTTCGACGGGATACCTCTCGACAAGGTGTCGACATCGATGACGATCAACGGGCCCGCCGTCATCCTGTACTGCTTCTACATTGCTGCTGCCGAGAAACAGGGAGTCGATTCCCGCAAACTTCGCGGGACGATTCAGAATGACATCCTCAAGGAATACATGGCGCAGCACGCGTGGGTTTATCCCATCGAGCCGGCGCTCAGACTCATCGTCGATTGCTTCGAGTGGTCGGCCGAGCACGTTCCACAGTGGAATACCATTTCGATTTCCGGCTACCACATTCGCGAAGCCGGAGCGACCGCGGCACAGGAGCTCGCTTTCACGCTCGCAGACGGGTTCACCTACGTCGAGCGTGGAATTCAACGGGGACTCGACGTCGACACTTTTGCACCGAGACTTTCGTTCTTCTGGGACATCCACAACGACTTCTTCGAGGAGATTGCCAAGCTGCGCGCCGCCCGCCGCATCTGGGCCCGGCACATGAAGGAGCGTTACCACGCCAAGGATCCTCGATCGCTCGTGATGCGGTTTCACTCTCAGACTGCCGGTGTGACCCTCACCGCGCAGCAGCCGATGAACAACGTCATTCGCGTCGCCTATCAGGCGATGGCGGCCGTACTGGGCGGAACGCAATCCCTCCACACCAACTCAATGGACGAAACTTTAGCGCTGCCGACTGAAGAATCCGTGCAGGTTGCGCTGCGCACCCAGCAAGTCCTCGCCTATGAGACGGGCGTCCCGAACGTCATCGACCCGCTCGGGGGCTCCTACTACGTCGAGACGCTTACCACTTATCTGGAGCGGGAAGCGGAAATGCTTTTCGAGCAGATCGAAGAAGTTGGCGGCGTAGTGCGCGGGCTCGAAACGGGTTGGCTGCAGCGGCGAATCAATGAGTCAGCCGCGCGGCAGCAATGGGAGATCGAGCAGCATCGTCGGGTGATCGTCGGCGTCAACGACTTCGTTACCGACGAGCCTGAGCTGTCGATCGAGCTCCTCAAGATCAGTGAAGAGACAGAGCGCGAACAGAAAACCCGAATGGCGCGGCTACGCGCTGAGCGCGACAACCAACTCGTTGAGAGCAAGCTGACCGCGCTTCGCGAAGCCGCCAGGACGAAGCAGAATCTGATGCCGCTCATCCTCGATTGCGCCCGCGTCTACTGCACGCTCTACGAGATCCGCGCAGCAATGGAAACAGTGTTCGGGGCGTATCGGGAGCCGGTCTTCTTCTGAAGAAATCGAAGGAGTGGTGGGAATCCGCTTTCGACGCCCACTACCTTCTCGAGTACGGACTTCTATTCACGCCGGAGCGTGATCGAGAGGAGACGTCGCGACTCATCGAGCTTCTTGGATTGCCTGCGGGTGCACGCATCCTCGATGTGCCGTGCGGACAGGGACGTCACGCGCATCTGCTCGCTGAAGCCGGTTTTGACGTCGACGGGCTCGATTACTCTGCGGATCTGCTCGCGGTTGCTCGTAAGCGCGGAGTCGGCCCAACCTTGCGGTACACCCGTGGTGACATGAGAAAGATGCCGGCGCGCTGGACTCGCCGCTTCGACGCGGTGCTCAACCTTTTCACTTCATTCGGATTCTTCAATCATCCAGCTGACGACGCGCGCGTAATCCGCGAGTTCTCCCGCGTCCTCAGGCCTGGTGGAACGCTCATTTGGCACGGCGGCAGCAGAGACGGAGTGATGGCGCGCTTTCTGGCCCGAGACTGGTGGACGACGTCGAACGAAACGTTGTTTGCACAGGACCGAAGCTTCGATCCGCTGTCGGGATTGCTGACCGTGCGTTCGACCTGGCGTCGGGGGCGACGCCGCGGATCTCGCGAGCACAAGCTCCGGCTCTACACGGCAACCCGGCTCGCCGAGCTTTGCACCGACGCCAAACTCGTCGTGGAGCAGGCATACGATGCCTTCAGCGAACGCCCGCTTAAACGAACATCTTCGGAGATGCTTCTCGTCGCGCGCAAAGAGTGAGCGGATTGCCGCTCGCGCGTCGCCAAGACTAACTTTGAGCTCTCTATGAGACCAATTCGAGTTCTCGTCGCAAAGCCAGGCCTCGATGGCCACGATCGCGGGGCCAAGGTAGTTGCCGCGGCACTTCGCGATGCGGGCATGGAAGTGATTTACACGGGTTTGCACCAGACGCCCGAGATGATCGCGACCGCCGCCGTCCAGGAAGACGTCGACGTTATCGGGCTTTCAATTCTGAGCGGCGCACATATGACGTTGATACCGCGCGTCACAGAGCTCGTTCGCGGCCAGGGGCGCGGCGACATACTCATCACCGGCGGCGGCATCATTCCGAAAGAAGACATGGAGACTCTCCAGAAACATGGAGTTGGGAAGCTGTTCGGTCCCGGAACGCCGACAACGGAGCTGATCGCCTACATCAAGGAGTGGTTCCGGGCGCGCGAGAAGCAGGAAGCGTAGTGAGCAGCCGTCTGCGCGAGCTGAGCGATCAGGTGAAAGCGCTCGAGGAAAAGCTCCGCGAGGGTGGTGGAGCGAAAAAACTCGACAAGCTCCACAAACAGGGAAAATTGTCGGCGCGTGAGCGCGTCGACCTCCTCCGCGACAAAGGTTCGAGTACGCTCGAGATTGGTTTGCTTGTCGCGTATGACCAATACGATGGACAGGCGCCATCAGCCGGCGTCGTTACCGCCGTCATTCGTGTCCACGATCGAGAGACGGTTGTCGTCGCCAACGATCCCACCGTTAAAGCGGGATCATGGTGGCCGGAGACAATCAAGAAAATTCTCCGCGCCCAGGAGATCGCGATGCGGTGCCGAATTCCCATCGTGTATCTCGTTGACTCCGCTGGAGTGAACCTGCCGTACCAGGGCGGCGTTTTCCCCGGGCAGTACGGTGCAGCGCGCATCTTCTACTACAACTCGATCATGCGGCGCTACCTCCGCATTCCGCAGATCGCCGCGGTCATGGGCCAGTGCGTTGCGGGAGGCGCATACCTCCCAGCCCTTTCCGATGTGATCCTGATGGTCAAGGGCACGTCATTCATGGGTCTCGGCGGACCGAACCTCGTCAAGGGCGCGACCGGCCAGGTCGTCGACTCCGAAACCCTCGGTGGCGCGTCGACACACACCCGAATCAGCGGTGTCGCGCACTACGCGCTCGACGACGACGAAAGCTGCATTGCGAAAATCCGTGACCTCCTCGAGCGATTGCCGACTTCCAGCCGCGATGTGGCGCTGCTGCCGCGGAGTGGCGCGCCCGCCTCGGGCTCAGACGATCTCTACGAGCTCCTGCCCGCCGACCATCGAATGTCTTACGACATGCATGGTATTCTGCGCACGATCCTCGACAACGGTGAGATCGACGAGTTTCAGGCTGATTTAGCGCGCGAAATGATTTGCGGTGATGCGCGCATCGATGGAATCACCGTTGGAGTGATCGCTAACCAACGCGGGCTGGTCAAGCCGCGCGAAGGCGAAAAGCCGCGCTTCGGAGGCATCGTTTACACTGAGAGCGCGGAGAAGGTCGCGTACTTCATCGATCGATGCGATCGCCTTGGAATTCCGCTTCTCTTCATTCAGGACGTTTCTGGATTCATGGTCGGAACGGAAGCGGAACAGGCAGGAATCATTCGTGCGGGCGCACGCTTCGTAGAGGCAATGGCCACTGCGCGAGTGCCGAAAATCGTATTAACCGTCAACCATGCGTCCGGCGCGGGCTACTATGCGATGGCGGGGCAGGGATTCGATCCCGATTTCATTCTGAGCTGGCCGACAGGGCAGATGGCGGTAAGGGAGGGAGAATCGGCGATCCAGGCGGTTCACGGCCCCGCACTCGAGAACGCGAAGAAAAGCGGCGCTGCTCCCGACGCGGAAGTCCAGACAGCTGTTGAGGAAATGCGCACCGATTACGAGCACCAGCTCGATGCACGGTACGCCGCGGCGCGGGGATTCGTTGATGCGATCGTATATCCGGAAAACACGCGCGAGATGCTCAGCCTCGCTCTCCACGCGTCGCTCCACAACGCTGGGCCGCACCTCGGCCCATTCGTGCTGCCGCCGCATCTGGGTGAAGGCGGTTGAAGCAAGTCGTTCGTGTTGCCGGAGGTCAAGGCTTCTGGGGCGATGACCTCGACGCCCCGCGCCGCCAGGTGGAAGGCGGCCCGATCGACTACCTCATGCTGGATTATCTGGCTGAGGTGACGATGTCGATTCTGCAGAAGCAGAAGGAGCGAGACCCAACGCTCGGGTACGCACGCGATTTCATCGGAGCAGTCGAGACTGTTTTGCCCGCGGTGCTGGACCGCGGAGTGAAAGTCGTCGCGAATGCAGGCGGAGTAAATCCCCGGGGATGCGCCGAAGCCGTGCGATCCATAAGCGCGAAGCGCGGGGCCAAGGACAAGCTCAAGATCGGCGTCGTTACGGGCGACGATTTGCTTGGCAGACTGGACGATCTTATGGCGCAAGGCCATGCGCTCGAGAACATGGACACGCGTGAGCCCCTCACCACAGTGAGAGATCGTGTCCTTTCGGCGAACGCCTACATTGGTTCGGAGCCCATCGTC
>DASQPS010000216.1:0-6435 GCA_035643845.1 Gemmatimonadaceae bacterium
GTTGACGCCGGCCAGCGCGAAACGCGATTCCTTGATCAGAAGAAAAGCCGCGTAAAGCAGCAATCCCGCGCCACATAAGCCGAGCGCAATCGGAACGATCGTGAACCGCGAGCTCGTGATTGCTACGAGGCCGATCGCCACGCTCGTGCCGACGAAAAACCCGAGCGCGGCGTAGAGACGCGACAATGCTCTCTGCAGAAGTCTCGATCGGGTAGTCACGAAGTCGAGCTGGGTGAACAGCATCCGTCGCTCTTCTTCCCGAGCGTCAGTCCTTTGGTCGGCGGCTCGCGGAATAAGCGCGCTCGTGATTTCCCGCGTTCGCGTGACGGCTTTCGTCAGGCGGTCTGACGTTGCCAGAATCAGCGATCCGCACGCCGAAATGAGCACGGCGGGAGTGATCATCGCCGAGAGAACGGATATGGCGTCGGGGAATGTGCTCATGGTGTCTCTCGCGATGGGTTTCGGAAGGGCGCTGCCGAGCGTCTCCATTATGTTAAGCTTTCCCAGCGTGAATCAACCGCCGTACACCGAAATTTCGTGTGACGATCGGGGCGCCGGGTGACATATTTAAGCGTACTTTCCCGTCACCAATAGAGGGCTATGGACGACAAGAAGATTGCTGCATTGGCGAAGAAAAACGCGGCCAAGGCTGCCAAAGCCAATGTCAGAAGAGGGTTCGGAAAGAGATACGACAAGAATCTGCCTGATCTGCCGACCGACGCCGAGACGCTCAAGGAGCGTCAGGAGCACGAGCGCTTCTTCAAAGAGATGCGGAAGCGGGACTTCTAATACCGCCTTCCGGAACGATTAGCGATTCAAAGTCGCTTCGTGGCGCTCCTTCGCTTCCGAGCGCGCCCTCTTCGATGCGTTGATTCCGAGCCGTGAGGGGTGCGACACGGCGATATAGGTAAGCTCTTTCCCGCTCGCCGCTCGTTGCAGCAGTATCCCGCCCCTCGCCATGTCGCCATGGCCTACGAACTCTTTCGGAAAGACGAGGCGCTTGCCAAAAACCGGAAGAAGAACGTCGACGTACTTGCCGGTCGCCACGCTGCCTAGAAGAACCACCTCACACCGCGGTCCAATTTTGTCCGCCAGTCTGACCACATCGTGCTCGAGCGGTAGCCGGTACCGCGACTCGTCGGCTTCAATCGGAACGGCGGCGAAACGGTCCAGATCCTCGAGTGTTACCATTAGGCCCGGCGAGCACAACCCATCCGTCGGCGTGATGATATGCACCCCCGACGCCTTCCGCGGCGGAGGGTTCTCGAAGGCGCGCGCGTAGTTCAGCTTGCCGCGGAAGTACAGGCCGCTGAGAAAGCTGAACACTTCGCCGAGGGGCGCGCCTTCATCGCTCCGGACTCTTTGCGCGATCGGGAATTCGGCCCGCGGATTGAACAGCAATGCGGCCCGCTTGCCGCCACAGCTGGCGGGAGATAGCAGAAAGATTCGACGCTGCTGCACGGTTTCGGCTTGGAGCAAATCTTCCGCCGTCGTGACTAACAGCGAAGCGAAGGGCGGCAAGGATAGTTAGAATTCAAGGGGGGATCACTCATGGCGAAAAGCAGACTTCAGGAACTTCACGACGTCGGTCAGTCGATTTGGCTGGACAGCATCGACCGGACGATGCTTCAGAACGGAGAGCTCGAGCACCGAGTCAAGAACGACGCGTTGACGGGCATGACCTCCAATCCCACCATTTTTCAAAAAGCCCTCGCCAGCGGAAATGCGTACGACGAACAACTCGCCGCGGCTGACGAAGGCCTGACGAGCGCGCAGTTGTTCGAGCTCGTCGAGACGACCGATGTACGCGACGCCTGCGACATTTTCGCGGGAGTTTATAGCGCGACTCGTGGCGCTGACGGCTATGTCTCGATAGAAATCTCTCCGGGAGTTTCACACCGCGCCGACGATGCTGTCGAGGAAGCCCGCAGGCTTTGGAAGACGGTAAATCGACCTAACGTGATGGTGAAGGTGCCGGGCACAAAGGAAGGCGCGGTGGCTGTTCGCCGGCTCATCGCCGAAGGAATCAACGTCAACATCACACTTCTCTTTGCCATCGAAGCCCACGAACGAGTGATCGAGGCGTATCTCGCGGGACTGGAAGACCGTGTCAAAGCTCGCAAGCCGATCGACGGTCTGGCCTCGGTAGCGAGTTTTTTCGTAAGTCGTGTTGACACCGAAGTGGACAAGCGTCTCGACGCTCTCATCGCCAAAGCGCCGCCGGCCGAAAAGGAGCGACTGGCCCTGCTAAAGGGTCGGGCGGCGATCGCAAACGCCAAGCTGGCCTACAAGCTTTTCAGGGAAAAATTCTCGGGTCCTCGCTGGGAGGCGCTCGCCAAGGAAGGCGCGCGTGTACAACGCCCTCTCTGGGCGAGCACGAGCACGAAGAACCCTGCCTATCGTGACGTCATGTACGTCGAGGAGCTGATCGGCCCAGACACGGTCAATACGATGCCGCCCGCTACGATCGAGGCGTTTCGCGATCACGGCGTGGTGCAGCGAACGGTCGATAAGAGAATGGGCGCAGCCGAGGGTCTTCTCAAGGAGATCGAAACCGTGGGCATCTCGATGCGAGAGGTTACTCAGAAGCTGCTCGAAGATGGGATCGCGAGTTTCCAGAAGTCCTTTGAGGAGCTGAACGCGGGTCTCGAAGCGAAGATCGGCTCTCTCACACCTGGCGGGAAGTGACTGGCGTCTACACCCCGCGCACCAAGATCGTCTGCACGCTTGGGCCCTCCACCGCGAACGCTGATGCGATTCGCGGTCTGATCGACGCGGGAATGAACGTCGCCCGTGTGAATTTCTCGCACGGCACCCACGAAGAGCACGAAGAAACGATCGCTACCGTGCGTCGCCTTGCCAAAGAGGCGAATCGGCCCATTGCGATACTTGGAGACCTTCAAGGCCCGCGCATTCGCATCGGAGATCTGCCGAAGGCACTCATGTTGGCTGTCGGAAGCGACCTGGTGCTCGTGCACGAAGGTGAGGAGAAAAAGGGCGAGATCCCCGTCACGTACGACCAGCTTGCGAACGACGTAAGAGTCGGCGATCGCATCCTCATTAACGACGGTCTGATCGAGCTCGTCGCGCTCGAAGTAGGCAATAGTCGCGTCAAGGCACGCGTGCTCAACGGAGGAGAGCTCAAGAGTCACAAGGGACTGAACCTTCCCGGGATTCAGGTATCGGCGCCGTCGATTACGGAGAAAGACGAGGCTGACATTCGCTTCGCCGTGAAGCAGGAAGTCGACTATCTCGCGCTAAGCTTCGTCCGGCGCGCGGAAGACATCGAATCCCTCCGCGAAATGATTCCGAAGTGGCTTCTCGTCGTCGCGAAAATCGAGAAGGACGTGGCGCTCCAGAATATTGAGGCAATCGTCCGCGCATCCGATGCGGTGATGGTTGCTCGTGGCGATCTCGGCGTCGAGCTTCCCTTCGAGGCAGTGCCAGGCGCGCAGAAACGCATAATTCGCCTCGCCAACAAGTACGGCCGTCCAGTAATCACCGCAACCCAGATGCTCGAGTCCATGATCGAGCATCCGCGACCGACGCGTGCGGAGGCGAGCGACGTCGCGAATGCAATCATGGATGGAACTGACGCAGTCATGCTCTCGGCCGAGACGGCGGCAGGCGCGTATCCGCGCCTCGCTGTGGAAGCGATGACGCGGATAATCAAGGAAATCGAGACGCACCCGCCCGTCGCGCCGTTCGCCGGCGCGGAACAGGGCGACGGGGTCGTCACTACTGAAGTTGCGATTGCTGCGGCGACCGTTGCCGCCGTCGACATGCTCGGCGCTCCGCTCGTTGTGGTGTTCACGAAGAGCGGATTCTCCGCGCGGGTCGTGGCGTCAAAGCGTCCGGCCGTGCCGATACTCGCATTGACGGACGAAGGTCGCACCTTCCGGCAGCTGGCGCTGGTGTGGGGAGTCGTTCCTCAACTCGTGCCGCACTGCGCGGACTATGATGAGATGATGACGCGGGCCAAGACGGCAGTGGTGGACCGAGAGCTCGCAGCAAGGGGAGATCGGATCATCGTCACGGCGGGGGTTCCGTTCGATATGCCGGGCACGACCAATCTGCTCAAGGTGGAGTTTCTCTGAAACTGATCTTTCTGGGGACGGGAACGAGCTTCGGCATCCCCCAGATTGGTTGTGCGTGCGAGGTCTGCAGGTCAACAGATCGACGGGACAAGCGGACACGGGTCGGTGCTCTCGTGCAGACGGCAGGAGGGACGAATATCCTTATCGACACGCCACCGGAACTGCGTCTGCAGCTCATCGCCGCCGGCGTGAGCAGCGTCGACGCCATTCTATTCACTCACGATCACGCGGATCATGTCCACGGCATCGACGACATTCGGGCGCTCTCTGATCGCACCGACGCGCCGATCGACATGTACGGTCCAGCCGAGACCATGGACCGCTTGGCAAAACGCTTTGCCTACATCTTCGATGATTCCATCAAGGCACTCCCGGGTACGAGCAAACCCGAGGGGCGGGCACACGCGGTGAGTGCTGGAAAGACGTTCAGAGTTGGCGACGTTGACATCACTCCGGTGAGTGTCCCCCACGGCCCAACTTCCGTGTACGGTTACAGAATCGGCGATCTCGGCTATATCACGGATGCGAAGGAATTACCCGAGGAGGCTCTCCGCGCATTCAGGGGGGTCAGCGTGCTGGTGATCAATGCGCTCTTCCGGACGCCGCATCCAACTCACTTGAGTGTGGGGGAAGCGGTCGAGGCCGCCAAAAAAATTGGTGCCCGACAAACGTGGCTCACTCACCTCACCCACAGAACAGCCCACGCGGATCTCGAGGCTGAGCTCCCGCCCGGCATTGCTCCTGCGTTCGACGGCTTGACGGTTCAATTCGACTGAGATGACACTTCGGCTCGACTACTCGAACATGATGATCTCGCCGGGCGGGATCGATCAGAAAACCTGGTCATCTGCCTCGCCGAAATTCGTCGCCGCAAAACGCGGCTTTGATGCGTTGAGCAGTAGCGGCGCGGTTGGTTTCGTCGATCTTCCGCGCGACTCGAGACTTCTCGACCAGGTGACGAGCTTCGCGCGGACGGCGCGCGGCAAGTACGACGACGTCGTCATTCTGGGGATCGGCGGCTCCGCACTCGGGCCGATAGCACTTCGTACCGCTCTCAGGCCAAGCGGCTGGAACATGCTCGATGAGAAATCTCGCGAGGGCTACCCGCGGCTTCACGTCCTGGACAACGTCGATCCCGAAACTATCGCAGCACTACTCGGACGACTGAAGCTCTCGCGCACGCTTTTCATCGTCACGTCGAAATCCGGCGGTACCGCGGAAACGATGTCCCAGTTTCTGATCGTCCACGAGCGATTGCTCGCCGAAAAGCTCGATGTGACAGAGCAGATGGTATTCGTCACCGACCCAAAGCAGGGCGCTCTCCGACCATTGGCCGAGCGACTCAAGGTTCCGGCTATGGAGATTCCTCCGAACATCGGTGGGCGGTTCAGCGTTTTGACCGCCGTCGGCACGCTCCCAGCCGCGCTAATCGGAATCGACGTGAGCGCGCTCCTTCAAGGTGCCGGCGAAATGGCGCGTCGATGCGAGAGCGCCGACCTCGCGCGGAATCCAGCGGGAGTCTATGGAATGTTACAGTGGCTCGCTGACACTGAGGAGAAGAAGAGTATAGCCGTGTTCATGCCGTACTCTGATCCACTCAGAGATTTTGCAGCGTGGTTCGTTCAGCTGTGGGCTGAGAGCCTTGGGAAGAAAAAACCTGACGGCACGTCTGTCGGATCCACACCTCTCGCGGCCCTCGGCGCCACCGATCAGCACGCGCAGGTCCAGCTCTTCATGGAAGGGCCGGCCGACAAGACGGTGACTTTTGTATCCGTAAGACACCGCGCCGCCGACGTGAAGATCCCTTCTGCTTTCGGCGATGTGAAGGAGCTCGGATATCTGGGTGGTCACTCGCTTGGCGAGCTCATCGACATCGAGCAGCGCGCGACGGCAGGCGCGCTCGCGCGTCGCGGCCGGCCGAACATGACTATCCAGATCGACAGCGTCGACCCGTCGCACGTTGGTCAGATGATGATGCTGCTCGAAATCGCCACCGCGTACGCCGGACAGCTGTACGGAATCGATGCGTTCAATCAACCGGGCGTTGAGCTCGGAAAGCAATTCGCTTATGCATTGTTAGGTCGGCCCGGTGCCGATTCCGCGAAGAAAGAGTGGGACTCGCTGCCAAAGAGCGACCCGCGTTGGAGTGTGTGAGGTCGCGGATCTCCGCGAACCCTTGCGACACGAGAAACCCCAAACGAGTTTGTGACTTATATGTTCGACCATCCATTCCAGAAATCCGTGACCGTGCTCGACGGCCGAGTAACAGTGCACGATGAATCGGCGATCGCATCGCCTAAGTTGGACAAGCTGGTCTACACGGCTGTGTTCGGTGAGC
>DASQPS010000217.1:0-22035 GCA_035643845.1 Gemmatimonadaceae bacterium
AGATCGATGATCCAGTCGGCAGTCTTGATTACATCGAGGTTGTGCTCAATGACGAGCACAGTGTTACCGCGGTCAACAAGACGGTGCAGCACGCTCATCAACATTCGCACGTCCTCGAAGTGCAGACCCGTAGTCGGCTCGTCGAGGATGTAGAACGTCCTGCCCGTATCGCGCTTGGACAACTCCGCAGCCAGTTTCACTCGCTGGGCCTCTCCGCCCGACAGCGTCGTCGCGGATTGACCGAGGTGGATGTAGCCGAGTCCCACATCGAAGAGCGTCTGAAGCTTTTGGCGGACGCGCGGTTGGTTCTCGAAGAAGGCAAGGGCGTCTTCTACCGTCTGCTCGAGGACGTCCGCGATACTCAGCCCGCGGAATCGAACCTCGAGGGTTTCGCGATTGTATCGCTTGCCTTTGCACACGTCGCACGGCACGTAGACGTCCGGCAAGAAGTGCATCTCGATCTTGACGAGTCCGTCTCCTTCGCACGCCTCGCAGCGGCCACCCTTCACGTTGAACGAGAATCTTCCCGGACCGTAGCCGCGAATCTTCGCTTCGGGCAGCTCCGCGAACAGCTCCCTGATGGGCGTGAACAGGCCAGTGTAGGTCGCCGGGTTGGAGCGAGGTGTGCGCCCGATTGGGCTCTGGTCGATGTCGATGACTTTGTCGAGGTGCTCGAAGCCTGTAATGCGCTTGAACACGCCCGGAATCACTCGCGCGCGATAGAAATGCCGCGCCATCGCGTTATGGAGGATGTCTTCGATGAGCGTCGACTTGCCGCTACCCGAGACCCCCGTAACCGCCACGAACAGCCCCAACGGAATCTCGACGTCGAGATCGCGGAGATTGTGCTGGCGAGCACCCTCGATTCGAATGACCCGATCAGGATCCATGCGGCGACGCATCTCTGGAATTGGGATCTCGGTTTCACCGCGTAGGTATCGTCCGGTGATCGAATCGGGATTCTCGCGCACTTCGTCGACCGTGCCCGCTGCGATGACGAGTCCGCCGTGTTTGCCGGCGCCGGGGCCGAGATCGATCAGGTGATCGGCTGCTTCCATCGTCTCCTCGTCGTGCTCGACGACGATGACGGTGTTGCCGAGGTCGCGAAGCTGCCGCAGCGTATTCAGAAGACGCGCGTTGTCGCGTTGGTGCAGCCCGATCGACGGTTCATCGAGGATGTACAGCACGCCTACGAGCCGCGACCCGATCTGAGTCGCAAGCCGAATGCGCTGGGCTTCGCCACCGGACAGAGACTCGGCAGATCGTCCGAGAGTGAGATACTCAAGGCCGACGTCATTCAGAAACCGCAGACGCTCCCGCACCTCTTTCAGAATCGGCGCGGCAATTTCTGGATCGAGTCCCGGCTTCCCGTTGTTCCGGACGGGCACGTTCTCGAAAAACGTGAGCGCGTCCGTGATGGAGAGCTGCACGAGATCGCCGAGGTTCTGGCCGGCGAGAGTGACAGCCAGCGACTCTGGCTTGAGCCTGCGCCCGCCACAGGTCGTGCACGGCTTCTCGGTCATGAACTCGTCGAGCTCCATCCGTACAGAGTCGGAATCGGTCTCGTCGTAGCGGCGCTGGATGTTGGAGATAATGCCTTCCCAATTGGTGCCGCTCGCATCCACGCGCTGGCCGGACTTGCCGCCAGTACCATAGAGTAGCTTGTCGCGCACTTCCGGAGTGAGCTTGCCCCACGGCGTGTTGAGATTGAACCCGAATTGCTTCGCCAGTCCGGGAAGAATCACTTTCTTGAGGTAACCGTCCGGCTCACCCCATGGCAGAACGACTCCCTCGAGGATCGTGATGCTCGGGTCGCCGAGTATGAGCTCTTCGCTGACTTCGCGGCGTGAGCCGAGGCCACCGCAGGCGGGACACGCGCCGAAAGGCGAGTTGAATGAGAAATGCCGTGGCTCGAGTTCCGGGAGGGAGATGCCACAGGTCGGGCATCCGTACTTCTCCGAGAAGAGGTGCTCGGTGCGATCGTCGTGACGCTGCACTTCGACCAAACCTTCCGCGAGCTTGAGAGCCGTCTCCAGCGAATCGCTCAGGCGACCGCGGTCCTCGGCGCGCACGACGAGGCGGTCCACGATCACGGAGATGTTGTGGTTCATGCGCCTATTGAGCTTGGGCGGATTGGCAACTTCGATCAGCTCGCCGTCGACGATTGCGCGCACGAACCCTTGCTTGCGGGCAGCCTCGAAGAGCTCACGGAACTCGCCTTTCCGCCCGCGAACGAGGGGCGCCAGGATCTCGATTCTGGAGCCTTCGGGCCAGGCGAGAATCGAGTCAGCTATTTGGCCAGCGCTCTGCCGCTCGACGGGTCGACCGCAATTCGGGCAGTGCGGGGTGCCGGCCCGCGCGTAA
This sequence comes from Gemmatimonadaceae bacterium, assembly GCA_035643845.1. Taxonomy (GTDB): domain Bacteria; phylum Gemmatimonadota; class Gemmatimonadetes; order Gemmatimonadales; family Gemmatimonadaceae; genus UBA4720. The sequence goes on from DASQPS010000217.1 coordinate 2,365, forward strand.
AGAAGCCGAAGGTAATCGTAGATCTCGGTGACGGTCCCGACCGTCGACCGCGGGTTGTGACCGGCGCTCTTCTGCTCGATCGAGATAGCCGGCGACAACCCTTCGATGGAGTCGACGTCCGGCTTCTCCATTAGCCCAAGGAACTGGCGCGCGTAGGCCGACAGCGACTCGACGTAACGGCGCTGGCCCTCTGCATAGATGGTGTCGAACGCCAGGGACGACTTGCCCGATCCCGACAAGCCGGTGATAACCGTCAGCCGGTCGCGCGGAATCGTGACATCGATATTTCTGAGGTTGTGCTCGCGGGCGCCGCGGATGATCAGGGATTCTTCGGGCATAGCCTTGTAAAGTCGCCAGTTGCACGCGCAGACTCAAGCCGACCCTTACAGCACGCTTACAGCGCCGAGCGCATGCTGTGACCGCATGATGGGCGCCCATTTTGCACTTGAGGTGCCCCATGCCTGTACTAAGACAGCTAATCGACGTCATCACGATGAAGTCGGATCGCCCGATGAGACGCCTGCTGGCGTATTACGGCATCCTGGCCATCATCGTTCTGGTGCTTGTCTACTTCTTCCCCGACGCGATACGTCGCATCGCCGCGAAAGGTCTTGGGGAAGTTTCGGAAGGTCCGACGGTGCTCACCGACGCGCTCAACGGGTCGGGGGCGGTCACAAGCTCGCCGTTTGCGCCCGGAACCCTCGGCGGCATCTCGGTGACCATGATCCTCATCCTGGTGGGGGCCCTCGCGCTGATGCTGCCGGTGACCTGGGTCTACATGTCCGCTCGGCCGATCCCCGGACACAACCAGAACGTGGTGCAAACGCTGATCATCCTCCCTCTGGTGGTCGCGGGCATCGTGTATCTCGTTCAGAACAGCCTCGCTCTTGCGTTCAGCCTTGCTGGCGTCGTCGGTGCGGTGAGGTTCAGGACGACGCTGCGGGACACCCGAGATCTGGTCTACATCTTTTTGAGCATCGTGATCGGATTTGCCGCGGGCGTGCAGTCGTTGGCCGTCGGCGCGCTAATCTCGATCGTGTTCAATCTCGTGCTGTTGATCACATGGCAATACGACTACGGTCGGAACGTCCTCACTCCAACAGCGTCATCGCAATGGGCGGGACCGCTGGCAACGCTCGCGAGCCATACCGGCGATCACGAGATCCCCGACCGCGACCTCGTACTGTCGCTAACCCCGGAGAAAGCCGATGCCCTCGCCGAACGTTTCGGTCGCGTGCGCAAAGTCATCGGAAAGAAAAAGAAAAAGCCGCGCTACGATTCCGTACTTACGATCACGACCGACAAGGTCCCCGAGGCGCAGCGGCAGATCGAGGAAGTGCTCGAGCGCATGACCAAGCGATGGACCCTGGACGAGGTCGTCACGAATACCGGTAAGCCGTGCGAGGTCTACTATCTCACGCGTCTCAAGAAGTCCATTCCGCGGGATGTGCTTCTCACCGCCATTCACGAGAACGCGAACGGGATCATCGAGACCGCTGATCTCGAAACGAGCCAGCCGGTGGACGACAAGGACACCACAAAAGCATGAGGCTGGGTCGTCGCCTGCTATTGGCGGTGGGCCTGCTGCCGTTGCTGTGCGCCTGCCGGCAAACGCCCGAGGTCAAAGCCGCCGGGTTGCATAAGCTGGAACGCACGCGCTCGGAGGAGCTGGCTCGACGTGTCGCGCAGGCTGACGCGAACCCGACGAAGAACGAGCCCATCGCGATGTGGATCATGCCGCCCGGATTGAATGAGATATCGGGTCTGGCGCTGACTGCGCGTGGGACCGTGCTCACCCACGACGACAACGTCGGGAGGGTATACGAGATCGATCCAAAGACAGGCGTCCTCCTAAAGAGCTTCTCGCTGCTGGGAAATCCCAAGGGGGATTTCGAGGCGATCACTATAGTCGGCAGCGACGTCTATCTGATGACCAGCGATGCCAAGCTGTTCAAGTTCAAGGAGGGGCCGGACGGGACTCAGGTTCCCTACTCGATCTATGACACGGGACTCGGCAAGCAATGCGAATTCGAGAGTCTCGCGTACGAAGCCGACAGCTCGAGGCTGGTGATGGTCTGCAAGCGCTTCCTCGACAAGGAGGAACCCCATGCGCTCGTGATCTATCGGTTGCCGCTGCCGCTTGGCGACCGCTCGAAAATTTCGACGGTGAGAGTTCCAATGCAGGAAGTCGCTGACACGAACAAGTGGAAGAATTTCCGCGCTTCCGACATCAACATCGATCCCTTCACCAAGAACTACGTGATCATCGCCTCGCGCGAGAAGGGATTGATCGAGGTCACGCCCGACGGAGACGTCGTTCGCTCGGAACCGCTTCCGGGAGATCACCGGCAGCCGGAGGGAGTGGCGATAACCAAAGACAGCATTCTGCTGGTGAGCGACGAAGCGAACGTGAAGCCACCGGCCATCACGCTTTACCGCTGGCGGCCTTGACCCCCCAATCTGTATGACGAATAAAACATTCTTCGGCCGAGCGCTCGCGGCGCTCGTTCTTGTTGCGGCGCTGGCGGGCACTCATGCCCGAACTGCGATCGCGCAAAATCCCAACTCGATGAATGTTGGCAGCGACAGCGTGGTTGTCGTCCCCGGCGAGCTCTTCAAGGCTGGCGATTTTCATCGCTGGCTCCTCGGCGACAACTATCGCGAAGAATGGACGACACCGATCAAGGTGCCTGTGCTCGATCTCAAGAATTTTCACGGCGGCCTGAAGCCGACGAAGAAGGGCGGCGGCGCGCAAACGACATCGCTTCGCTTTGAAGCTGGCGACGGCTCGCAGTGGGTGTTCCGGTCTGTACGGAAACGCTCGGGCGTTCTCTCGCCACAGTACAACCACACTATCGTCTCCTACATCTTCCGCGATGAAGGGAGCGCCTCGCATCCGTTCGGCTTTATCGCCGCTGGTCCGATCCAGACGCAGGCGCGGGTCCTCCATCCAACAGCTGCGATTGCCGTGATGCCGGACGATCCATCACTCGGCGAATTCCAAAAGGAGTTCGCGGGAATGCTGGGGGATTTCGAGGAGCGGCCGGATAATCCGAAGAAGGGTCGTGGATTCGCCGGTGCAGTCGACATCATAGGAAGCGATACGCTTCTCGACCGAATCAACGCGGACGCGACCACGGAGATCGACGCACGTCGACTGCTCACCGCTGTCGAAATGGACATGCTGATCGGGGACAACGATCGGCATCCCGACCAGTGGAAGTGGGCGCATTTCACGCAAAGCGATGCAGCGCCATGGGAGCCCATTGCGACCGACCGCGACAAGGCATTCGTGTCGTATGGCGGCGTGTTGATGAGCATCGCGCGGCTTGCACTCCCCAGTCTCGTGAAGTTCAGCAGCAGGTATCCCGACCCGCAGGCACTCTTCGCCAACGCGATCGAGTTTGACCGGCGAATGCTCCAGAGCTTCGACCGTTCGGTGTGGGATTCGGTGGCGAACGATCTGATGGAAAGGCTCACCGATCCGGTTATCGATGAGGCCGTCGCAGCGCTGCCTCCGGCGGACGCTAACGCATCGCGCGCACTCGCCGCCAAGCTCAAGGCGCGTCGCAACGGGCTTCGCGGAGCGGCGGACAGGTATTACAAGGAGCTGTGGCGCGTTGCGGACATTCACGGAACTGACGCCGACGATCAGGCTACGGTGAATCGCGTCGCCGATGGCGTCGTGGATGTGTGGATTCAGTCCGGAGACAGAGCTCCGTACTTCTCGCGGCGATTCGTGTCGAGCGAGACGAAGGAGATCCGCATTTATCTCCACGGTGGAAACGACAGGGCGACGGTGCAAGGCAACGTCCGCCGAAGCATTCCGGTGCGGATAATCGGCGGCAACGGGACAAATACTTTCAGTGATGTCTCGACGGTCGGCGGAAGAAGAAATCCCACTCGATTCTACGACGCCGGTACCGTCAACAACGTGAAGTACGCGCGCGACACCGTCGACGAACGGATCAACGTCGACAACGCCTTCAACCACTACTTCAATCGCCGGCCGTGGCTCCGCGCGTACGGCACGACGATCCCACCACAGCAGGACCGCGGGTCGACGATCCGGCCGGTGTTGGCGCTGCACTCACAGCGCTTGCTCGGCATTTATCCGGTCGTGGGCTTTAGGCGCTACGTCTACGGATTCCGCGACGTTCCGTACTCGACGATGACCGAGGCGGACATCGCGCAAGCGACTGCCAGCAATCGCATGCGCATTCGCGCGAACTACGACAAGCGCCTTGAGGAGTCGGACGTCCACATTCCGGTCTCCGCGTACATGTCGCAGTTCGAAGTCGTGCAGTTCAAAGGATTTGGAAATGACGTCCCGGATCTGCGCGGACGATTCTACGACGTCCGTCAGCGTCAGTGGCTTTTCAATCCAGGCATCGGTCGGTCATTCAGTCCGGTCAGTGACATCTCACTCGGACCGGTGGTTCGCTACACGCGAACGGACAACTTGCCCAACACGTTTCTCGGAACCTTTCAACCCTACGGAATCGGGCAATTTGGTCAGGCTGGGCTCCAGCTCAAGATGCACCTCGATAGCAAGTATGTCGCAGATACGCTCAAGCCGCGCTTCGTACTTGACCTGCTCGGCGCCGGTTATCCGGGGATGTGGGACGTCGTTTCGCCATACGAATCCTTGGATGGGTTTGCCGCCGCTTACTTCACACTTCCGATGCCGAACAAGCCGGTCCTCGCGTTCCGCGCCGGCGGCAAAAAACTGTGGGGTCCGTTTCCGTACTTCGATGCTGCGTTTCTCGGTGGGTCTGAAACATTCAGGACCGAGGAGAAGCAACGCTATGCAGGAGACGCGTCAGTCTACGGCAGCACGGAGCTGCGCGTACCAATCGCGAAATTTCCGTTCATCCTGCCCCTCGACGTCGGCGCGATTGGCTTCGACGATATGGGCAGGGTGTATGTCAACGGTCAGTCTCCGGGCGGATTGCACAATGTCGCCGGCGGCGGCCTGTGGGTCGGGTACCTCAACGCCGAGCCGAACTTCAACGTTCTTATCACGAACCAAAAGAACCGCAGAGTGGTGACGAGCATCGGGTTTGCGTTCTGACAAGCGCGACCGGAGCCACGTGACTAATCGCGGGTGAGTTTCGCTTCGCGCGGCGATGCGTCAACTTGAAGTATGCCCGCGTCCGCTAATCCTCATCTGACTCTTTCGCCGAGCGGTCCAGCGACGGCCGCCGATGCGGACATCCGCATCTCGGCAATCGACATCGGATCAAACTCGATCCGTCAGACCATAGCAGACGTATCGCCGACGGGCGCGATTCGCGTCGTCGACGAAATGAAGGCGGCACCTCGACTTGGTGCCGGACTCTACGAGACGGGCGAGCTCAACGAGATCGCGATTCAAAATGCGCTCATCACGCTCAGCCGGATGGCAACGCTGGGCACGCAGCTAGGAGTGAAGCGCACGGAGGTCGTTGCGACGAGCGCCGTGCGCGATGCGGAGAACGGCGAAGACTTCCTTCAGCGCGTGAGAGCGGAAACCGGACTTCGCGTCAGAGTTCTGCGCGGTGAAGACGAAGCGAGACTGAGCTTCCGTAGCGCGCTCGCGCATTTCGATCTTGGATCTGGACGTTCGGTGGTAATGGACATCGGCGGCGGCTCTCTCGAGCTCGCGCTCAGCGAAGACGGCCTGGTTGAGCGCCTCGTCTCACTGCCATTGGGTGCGATCCACATGTCAGAGCAATACCTCTCCGGCGACCGAAAGAAAGGAATGCGTCGCCTGAGAAAGAACGTGCGGACGGAGCTGCGTCACACGCTCGCGGCGCGGCACTGGCAGACCACCCGGATCTTCTGCTCGGGCGGCACTTTCACGAGCCTCGCGTCGATGTACCTGGCCCGCATTGGAATGGAAAAAGCCAAAACGGTGCACGGGACAGTGATTCCCCGTGTAGAGCTCGAGCACATCGTCGACATGCTGCAGAGCATGTCGATGGCCGAGCGTCAGACGGTGCCCGGCCTGAACGCAGCGAGAAGCGACATCATCGTTGGCGGACTCGCGGTCGCGGCGGAGGTTGCTGCGCGCGTCGAAGCAAAGGAGCTCGTCGTCTCGGCGTACGGAATCAGAGAAGGCATTCTGCTGGAGAGCGCACACGTGGCGCCGAACGCCGCCGATACGGGTGAAGCACGCGAGCGCTCGGTAATGCAGCTGGCGGAACGATCTCATTACGAAGCGCAGCACTCGACGCACGTGCAGAAGCTCGCGCTCCAGTTGTTCGATGCGATTGGTCAGAGAATTGGATGCGCGCCCGAGGACAGGCGGCTTCTCTCGGATGCTGCACTTCTGCATGACATCGGTTATCACATCAGCTACGACAAGCACAACAAGCACTCGTACCACCTGATCGAGCACGCCGAATTGCTCGGTATGACACCAGCGGACCAGATCGTCGTGGCGAACGTCGCGCGGTATCATCGCGGAGCAGAACCGAAAAAGAAGCACCGCAACTACGGCGGTCTCGACCGTCCGCTGCGTCAGACCATCAAGCGTCTGTCGGCAATTCTACGGGTGGCTGACGGATTCGATCGTGGCCACGCGAGCGCGGTCGGCGAAATCAAGGTGCGCTGGATGGAGCGGGCGTTGAGACTCACCGCGGTACCCGCGAGAAGCGCGAACAATCTCCGTCTGGATTTGTGGGGCGCGAGCAGAAAGTCGAATCTCCTGGCAGAGATCGCAGGTGTGCCAGTGGAGATTGTCGCGCCTGATGGGTCGGTGATGACCTACGACGACGAGGTCGGCGCAGCGGACTGAGCCAGGGCCAGCAGTCCCCACGAATTCTGAAGGAATCGTTCGTGCGTCGACACGACCGGATTCGCGCCGGGCTTTCGCTGAACGTAAGTCCCATCCGAGTGCAGATCCCACGCTTCGCGATTGTCGGATAGGCAGGTCTCGAGAAGCGAGCACACTCGCGGGTGAAGGTTGCGATCCTCGATCGGAGCCACGACTTCGACCCGCCGGTCGAAGTTGCGCGGCATCCAGTCTGCCGAGCCGAAGTAGATCTCCTCGTTGCCAGCGTTGGAGAAGTAGAAGATTCGCGAGTGCTCGAGGAAGCGTCCAACGATGCTTATCACCTTGATGCGCTCGCTGACTTCAGGAATTCCCGGGCGAAGGCAGCAGATTCCACGCACGATCAAGTCGATGTCGACACCCGCCTGCGACGCATCGTAGAGGTGGCGGATAATGTCAGAATCGACGAGGGCATTCATCTTGGCGATGATGCGCGCCGGCTTTCCAGCGCGTGCGTGCTCCGCCTCTCTGTCGACCATCTCGGTGAAGCGAGAGCGCATGTTGCGCGGAGCGACGAGAAGGTTGCGGAACGAGTTCTGGCGCGAGAAACCTGTGAGTGAGTTGAACAGATCGGTGAGGTCGGCGCCGATCGAGGGATTAGCGGTGAGAAGGCCGAGGTCCGTGTAGACGCGCGCGGTCTGGGAGTTGTAGTTGCCCGAGCCGATGTGTGCGTAACGGCGGATTCCATCGGCCTCTTTGCGCACGACGAGAGCTGTCTTCGTATGCGTTTTCAGGCCGGGAAGTCCGTAGGCGACGTGGACGCCAAAGCCTTCGAGCGTCCGTGCCCAGGCGATGTTGTTGACTTCGTCGAACCGCGCCTGGAGCTCTATCAGAACCGCTACCTGCTTTCCGCGTTGTGCGGCTTCGGTGAGCGCGCGAACGATCTCGGTGTCTCCCGAAGTGCGATAGAGCGTCATCTTGAGCGCGAGCACGTCCGGGTCGTGCGCGGCGGCAAGCAGGAAATGCTCGACTGATGCAGTGAACGAATCAAAGGGGTGATGGACGAGGATGTCGCCCTGACGGATCGAATCGAATATTGAACGCGCGGTGTCGCGCAGCTCTGGAGGCGTCGCCGGAATGAATGGAGTGTCGCGCAGCTCCGGAATGTTCATTGTGGCGAGCCACATCAGATCACCGAGATCGAGGAGCGGTCCGGTTTCTATCATGTCCTCTTCTGTGAGCGCGGGCATTTCTGGCGGCTGATCCTCCAACAGCTCGGCGAGGATCATGTCGCGCAACTCCGGCGAAATTCCCTTTTCGACTTCGACGCGCACCACTTCGGCGAAGCGTCGCTGAAAGACCTGTTCCTCGATCTGGGTGAGGAGATCGTCGTCTTCGTCCGAGTTGGCCAGATCGAGGTCCGAGTAGCGCGTGAGGCGGAACGTGCTGTAGCCGCGGATCTCCATCCCTGGAAAGAGCGCGCCCAGGTGCGCGCCGATCACCTGCTCGAGCGGGACGAAGTGGTTCTCTTTGCCGAAAGGCACCCACCGCGGCAGGCTCTTTGGGACCTTGATCCGCGCAAGCGGCGACGAGCCGGTGGACGGGTCGTGAATGAGAACCGCCAGCGACAGCGACAGATTGGAGATGTACGGAAATGGGTGACCTGGATCGACGGCGAGCGGCGTCAGGACTGGAAATACCTGCGACTCGAAGAACGCGTCGATGCGCTTGACTTCTTCCGGATCGAGCTCGTCCATCCCAACGATCTTGATGTCGTGTTCCGCGAGCTCGGGCAACAGCACTTCGTAGAGGCATTTGCCCTGCTGCTCGAGAAGATCGGCCACGCACTTCTTGATTGCCTCGAGCTGCTGCACGGCCGTCATGCCGTCCGGGGGAACGTGCTGAACGCCGGTCGCGATCTGACGTCTCAGACCAGCGACGCGCACCATGTAGAACTCGTCGAGGTTGGTACTGAAGATCGAGAGAAACTTCACGCGCTCGAGAAGGCGGTTTCTCGGGTCAAACGCCTCGTGCAGAACGCGGGCGTTGAACTCGAGCCAGCTAAGCTCTCGGTTGATGTAAAGCGCGGGATCGATGGACATTCAGGATCGTTACGGTTCTCTGAAAGATGCGGGAGTGGCGACGGAAGCGGCCATAGGTCGTCTTAATCACGAACCGTACCGAAGCGATCGCGCCCTGGGGCGAGTGATTAGATTCTGTCGCGCCAACCTTCACCGGATACAGACGTGGGCCATACCGACGCGGTAGTCGTTCTCACCACCCTCGCCAACACCGACGAGGCCGTGAAGTTCGTAAAGCAGCTGCTCGAACGTCGGCTGGTCGCGTGCGGCACGATCCTGCCCGGAACGCGATCGCTTTACCGGTGGGAGGACAAGCTCGCCGACGAAACAGAGGTCGTCGTGATGCTCAAGACGCGATCCGGAGCCGTTCACGGCCTCGAGCGCGCTTTCCAAGAGCTCCATCCCTATAAAGTGCCGGAGCTACTGACAATTCCGGTTTCAGGCGGGCTCGACCGCTATCTGGGCTGGATCAACAGCGAGACGAGCCTCACGATCGTCTAGATCGTCTTATAGGGGTGACGGCGCGCCCCTTTTTCCGGAAAGAAGCTCGATGAGGACGAGTCGCGGCGTCGCGGCCGTGCTCATCGTCGTGCTCTGGGTCGCGGGAATCGCGATGATGGTGCACCGGAATTCCAACCGCAGCGAAGCGCAACGCCTCGCGGAAGTCGCGCTCAGAGTGCAGCCGGCGACTTTTTATTACCTGATAGAGCGCGATGGACAACAGATCGGCGCCGCGTCTTCAGCACTCGACACGACAGAAAGCTCTCTCTTCAGCGAAGAATATTTCGTCGGCGATTACTCGACGCCCGGTGACAAATCGACCGAACGAACTTCCGCGCGCTGGCAGACCAGACTAACGAGAGGTCTCCATCTCATCGATCTCAATGTCAACGTCGCGCGCACTCGAAAGCCGTTCTCGATCAACGCCACGATCCAGGACGACACTTCGATTTTCATCGCGGGTAAGAAGGCGACACATCGTCCCGCTGCACAGTACACTTTCTCCGCACCGCTTTTTACTCCGGTCATCGCTCCTATTGTTTTCATGCTGGGCGACCGTCCGAGCGTGGGCAGATCGCAGGCGATGTCGATCTTTGACCCGGTGAACCGCATCGTCGTCCACCCGACGCTCCGTATTGGCCGCGATTCGCTTTTCACCGTCGTGGATAGCGCGAGGATCGAGACGAACGGCGAGTGGACCGCCGCACATTCGGACACCGTGCGCGCGTGGCGCATCGACGGGGCGCCACACGATCTGCTGGTGTGGGTCGACGCCGAGGGACGCGTCGTCGCCGCGCGAGCTGGAGATCTATCCGCGACCCGGACCGCGTTCGAGATCGCTTTCAGAAACTCAAAAACAAAATGATCGAGCTAAAGAGCCTCACGAAGAAATATGGATCGTTCACAGCGGTCGATTCGATCGACCTCTCTGTTCCCGACGGCGAGCTGTTCGGGTTTCTCGGCCCGAACGGCGCTGGGAAAACGACGACGCTGCGCATGATCGCGGGCATTTTGCAGCCGACTGCAGGAACGATTCATCTCGCCGGAATAGATCTCGACAAGGACCCACTCGCCGCGAAATCGCGACTCGGGTTCATTCCGGACCGACCTTTCATCTACGAGAAGCTCACGGGCGCTGAGTTCCTGCGATTCGTCGCCGGTTTGTACGGGCAGGATGGTGACGCGGTGGAGCATCGCGGACGAGAGCTCATGGCGCTCTTCGATCTCGAGGATTGGGCCGACGAGCTCGTCGAGAGCTACAGCCACGGGATGCGTCAGAAGCTGATCATCTCCAGTGCCTTCATCCATCGGCCGCAGGTGATCGTCGTCGACGAGCCGATGGTTGGGCTGGATCCCAAGGCAGCGCGGATTCTGAAGGACCTCTTTCGCGAGTACGTGCGGCGCGGACACACGATCATGATGTCGACGCACACGCTCGAAGTGGCCGAGAGTCTGTGCGATCGGATCGCGATCATTCAGCAGGGACGGATTCGGGCGGTCGGGACTATTCAGGATTTGAGGGCGGAGGCTACGGGCGGCGGCGGGCTCGAGGAGATTTTCTTGCGACTCACCGGCGAGCGCGCAGCGAGGGATGCCATGGAAGTTCTGGATGCTTAAGGGAAAATCAAAGGAACACGACACGCTGCCCGCGGATCGCGGCCGGCTGGTCGCGTGCAGTCGCCATGGGTTTTTCTCGTGAGCAGCACGACGATCACGCTTCCCAGAAACAGTCGGGAGAACAAGGCGCCGGTTAGCCCGAGCCTCGCGCACGTCCTTTTGCCGAAGCTCATCTCGGCCAGAGCGCGACCGCTCGGAAAGACTGAGAACCGATCGGGGCGATTGATTCTCTTCACGCTCGTCGGCGGGATTTTCTGGCTATTCGTTTTCGGCCTCCTTTATCGTCTGCTCCGATACTTCCGCGGCATCCCGGAAATCGGCGCGCTGCTCGCTGCCAAGCTCCTCGGTCTGATGCTCGTGAGCTTGTTCGGGATTCTCATTCTCTCGAACGTCGTCACGGCCTTGTCCAGTTTCTTCCTTGCCAAGGATCTCGATTTGCTCGTCGCCGCGCCGGTCGACTGGCTTCGACTGTATGGCGCGAAACTCCTCGAGACTACAGGACATTCCAGCTGGATGGTCGTGCTCGTTGCGACGCCGGTACTCACGGCGTACGGTATCAGCTACCAGGGCGGATTTCTTTATCCTCTCGTCGCTATCGCCGCCATTCTGCCATTTCTCTTCATCCCGGCAGCGATCGGCAGCGCGGTCACGCTCCTCCTCGTAAATATTTTCCCAGCACGACGGACGCGCGACATCCTGAGCGTCATCGCGATTCTCGCGGCAGCGGGTGTAGTTCTCATCTTTCGTCTTGTTCGGCCCGAACGACTCGCGCGGCCAGAAGGATTCCGCTCCCTCGTGGAATTCATCTCGCTCCTTCGAACTCCGACTTCGAGTTGGATGCCGAGTGAGTGGGCGGCGCAGGGAATTATGTCGTGGCTGCGGAACGACGCGGAGATACTTCCCTTCTATCTGCTCTGGTCGAGCGCGGCCGTCGCGATTGTGTTTGGCGCGCTCCTGCACCGCTCGCTCTACGCGCGCGGTTTCAGCAAATCGCAGGAGAGCGGCGAGCGCTGGGTGAGGCAAGGCACATTCGGACGCCTCGTTGGACGCGCTCTCACGCCATGGGGCGTGATGCGGCGCGAGCTCCTGCTCAAGGAGATGCGTCTTTTCTTCCGCGACACGACGCAATGGTCGCAGCTCATTCTCCTGACGGTGCTCGTCGTCGTCTACGTCTTCAACATCAAGTTCCTGCCGTTGCGTGGCGAGGGCATTACGTTCTTTCTCGCCAACGTCATCCCATTCGTCAATCTGATTCTGGCGGGATTCGTCCTCGCGTCGATTGCCGCGCGCTTCATTTTTCCCGGAATCAGCCTCGAGGGCAGAACTCTCTGGCTTCTGAGATCGAGCCCGCTCGAGATGCGCCAGCTTCTGTGGTCGAAGTTCTGGGTCGGGACGCTTCCGCTGCTCTGCCTCGCTGTGGGTCTCGTCTTCGCCACCGATGTGCTCCTTCAGGTGAGCGGATTCATGATGGCCGCCTCGATCTTCACGATCTCCATGATGACTTTCGCCATCGCGGGCCTCGCACTCGGCTTCGGCGCGCTGTTCCCGAAATTCAACACCGAAAATGCGGCGCAGATCCCGACGTCGTTCGGTGGATTGGTGCTGATGATGGCGTCGGTCGCGCTCATCGGCCTCGTGATTGTGGCGGAGGCCCGACCCGTCTACCAGTACGTTGGTGCCCAGCTTCTTCACACCCAGCCGACGATGGTTGGACTCTTCCTCGGCTTCGGCACCGCAGGTCTGATTTGTCTTGCCGCGACGTTCGTTCCGATCAGGATCGCGGTGCGTCGGATGAAAGAGCTCGAGCGATAGCTACCGGCTGGGTTCCCGCCGGATTGACGCGCGATCCCAAGGGCTGATTACTGTCGCGATCTGTCGCGCAGAAATCCGATCGCTTCGTCCTTCGATGTAAAAATCTTCTTCGCCATGGAGCCATCGCCGTAGTGCACTTCGACGGCGATGCTGAGCGGAACCTGCGTCTCTGTTTGCGACGCCGGAACTTCCACAGTCGCGGCAACGCCTTCGCCCTGCAGCAGTCGCGCAATTTCCCGTCGGAGCAGCGGTTCGGACAGCCCCGCGGCAATCATCACTCTTGCGGCGACCCCATGTTGCTCACGTATGAGACCGAGGAGCAGATGCTGAGTGCCGACGTAGCCGTCGCCGAACTCGTGCGCAGTCGCAATCGCCTGATCGAGCACTACGCGTGCGCGCGGCGTATACGGAAGATCGGGAGCGAGGCTGCGACCGGTGGCACGTCCGTCCGTGATCTTCGCCTCGACCGCGCTCTGAAGATCGATCGGTCGAGCGCCGAGGTTCTCCAGAACGTCCAGAACCAGGGAATCGTCTTCCGCGAGCAACCCGAGGAGCAAATGCTCAGTTCCGACGTGGTCGTGATGCCGGTGCTGAGCCTGTTCCCGCGCCTTGATCAGCGCACCGCGAACTCTGGTGGTAAAATCGTATCCAGCCAAGTTTTCCTTCCGCTCTCTGATGACGAGTGCAAATTTCCGCCATCAGAGCTTAACAAATTCGCGGCCTCGTCGAAAGTTCGGCCATTTAATTCGGTCTTTCCGTCGGGACGCTTACCTCACTTTACGCGCGCTTTCTCCAGGTGCGCGGTCGTGCCATCGCGCACGCCGAGGTAAACCACGCCACCACTGCCGAACCCGATCAGGGCGCGGTTTTGCGGAAGCTGAACTCGATCGACGAGCTGTCCCTTGCTGTTGATGACGTTGTAGACGGGTCTGCCGTCGACGTTCTGGGTCGTTCTGATCCAGAGATTGCCGTCGGGATCGGCGCGCGTAGATCCCGGAACGAATGCCGGCTTGTAATCTGGCAGGTCGGACGGCTGCACAAGACTTAGCGACGGAAACGGCGTATTGGCTCGACCAGCTGCACTGTCGCGTGTCGCTGTGGCGCTCGCACTGTCGCGTGCGCCAGCGCCGCGACTACCCGCCCTGCCCGGACCGCTGTCGACAACGGTTCTGGTCGTCACCGGTCCGAATCCGCCAAAATTCAACTGACCGCTGGCCCGCATCTTTTCCAGCGCGACCTTCGCCGAATCGATGAAGGCGACTTTGGCAGAGTCAGTCAGACGCTCCCACTCGAACGGAATTTTCGGCGCGGATGTCACGCCCTGGGGGCCCACGAAATCCACGTGATAGTCGCGACCGCGCACGATTGCAATCGATCCGTCGGGAAGAATCGCCCAGTCATCGCCCTGAGGCAGCGGATTCACCACCGAGCTAACTCTCACCTCGCCCTCGGGCGATCTGTTGATGGTGATATTTACCTTCGGCGTCTTGAACCACGTGACGGTGTCGAGCTTTCTCGTCGCGAGGTCGAAGCGCACCAGCGCTGCCGAATCCGGCGGAGTCGGAAATTGCGGCAACTGGCCAGCGGACGGTGGCGGACCCGTGAACACAAAGCGCGGCGGAGCGCGGTAGACGAGCCGACCCTGCGCGTCAAAACCCGGACTGCCGAACGGTCCGCCAACCAGGAAGCCGACATCGTTCGCGCGTGGAGCAGACATCACTCGCCCGATTTTTCCCGACGGGTCGATGAGTAGCATCGAGAGCGACGCCGGATCGATGAAGAGGCTTGAATCACCGCGGTACGCGATGAGACCGCCCGGCCGCGTGCCATACGCATTCGCAGTCGCACTCGTGGTGTCCGCGACTACGCTCACAATCGAGAGCGACGAGTCGAGCATCACGACTCTGCGCCCAAGAATATCGTTCACCAACAATCGGCCGCCGGGAAGCTGACGCACGGTGGTCACTGCGCGGAAAGAATCTTTTCCCACCGCCGTCACGGGACCGAGCTGTCGGATCGGCGGCAGCGTCTGCGCGCTCGCGCGAGAGCTGGAGGAGATGAGAAGCCCAATCGCGATTGCGGAGGAGCTTCGGCGTATGACTGTCATATTCCTGCCTGGTCTGATTTTCATACTGATTTGTTAAGTATCGCCGGCCGCGACTCTAGTTGAGAATGATGATCTCCTGTCCGCCGCCGCCGCCACCGCCGCCTTCGATCCGAATATTTCCGAAGCCACCGCCGCCCAGGCCGCCGAACATCATGCCGCCCATCCCGCCGGCGGTCCCCGAGCGAATCGACGCGAGGTAGCGCGTGTCGAGATAGCTGGCGACGAACGATGGAAGCTTCCGGCGCTGATCTGGCGTCAGCAGCCCTTTGATGGCTGGCGCGACCCTGATCAGCATGTCGACCGATGCTTCGCGGGCTCGCTGGTATCTCGAGTACGCCTCGTCACGGTTGTACTTGTCCGGGAGCTCCGCGAGGTACTTCGCCACTGGCGACCAGATGGAGTCGAGGTGAATAACGTAAGCGCGATTGAGCGTCGCGATGCTATCCGCCTGCGGGCCCGTGAGTTGAAGGGTGTCCGCCTGTCGCAGTATCGTCGCAAGCGGATTCATGATGCCACCGTTGCCGTACATCGCCCTCAGCATCGGCTCCGGCGCCTTCTGCCCGCGCCTCGATCTTCCACGATCGAGTTGCTGGGTGAGCATCTGCCGCTCGCGCGTCGGTCCGAGATCGAAGCGCATCATCGCAGTCACGGTGACTGGAGCTCTTATCGTTGTAAGCGCAGGAAGAGTCGCACCGAAACGCTGATTCACCTCGTAGGTGTAGCGCTGGGTTTGCGGATCGAAGCCGCGAACGGCGAGAAGTGTCGCGTCGGGAAATGAGAATTGTCCCCAGCCGCGCAGATGGTCGTTGCCGTGCAGAAGCAGATCGGCGGCGCCAATTGGGTTGCCGACCTGCAACGAGAGTGTCGCGCGCTGCGGCATGCGGAATTTGAGCGGATTGAAGGAAATCGACATCGACGCCTGCGAAATCCAGGGTCCCTGACAGCTGTTTCTTCCCGCGAGTCGGCCGAGCTGTCTCTCCAGGCACTCACGCGCGTTTCCCGTGGAGCTATTCAGCAGCGATTGCATCGACGCCGCCAACACCGGATCCGCGGTACTCGCCGGATCATAGATAAATGCACGATCGTTGGAGTACCCGTCGCCGTTTATGTCGCCGGCCACGAGTGGAGTGTACGGCATGCCGGACCGGAAATTTCCAAACCAGTTCACTCTCACGGCGTCGAAGAAGTTGTAACCGATGTTGTACTGGATCTGGTGCTTCGAATCGAACGCCGAGCGGGCCCACTCGACGTCGAGCGGATTCCCCGCCGTGTTGCCAAAGCCGCGGATGCGCTCGCGGAGGTCGGAGTACACGTACGAGAGGCTCCAACTGTAATTCGTGCTGAAGCTGTTCGGAGAGAGGCTGAACCGGAGTTGACGGCTATCCGACATCAGATCGGAGCGCAGCTCGGTCACGCGCGAGAAAAGCTGACTCACGCGTGCATCGCGTGAGGCGATCGCGCCCGTTGTGGGAACGATGCTCGTCGGAAGCACGAAAACCGGGCGTTGCGATTCGTCGGGCAGTGTGAACCGCACTACTGGACTGAAGTTGAGATCGACGAAACCCGCCTGGTTCATGTTGCGCGAGTACGTCGCCTCCACCTGCGCCGAAAAAACATTGTGAAGAATCGGACCGCTCCAGTTCAGATTCGACCTCAAACTCCTCGGCGCCGCGTAATCCGGCGCGAACAGAGTCACGTTTGGAACGGTGCTCGCGAACACGCTCCCGTCAGTGCACTGCGATGGAACCGATGATGGATCGGATCCGTATGTGGCCCAGTCAGGAATCGGAGTCGCCGGACCGGCGCAAAGAACCTGCTGCAGCGCGCTCGCCAGACCGGTGTTGTCGATCGCGCTGCTAACGAGCGTCGAGTTGGGCGTATTCTGGAAGAGACCGATTCCGCCGCGTATAACCGCCCGCGGTCCGCGCACTGCGCCCAGGAATCCTGCAACCTGCGGCGCCGTTCCGTAACTCCACGAAAAGCCAAGTCGCGGGCTGAAGTAGACATGGTTCGGAACGCGATTGTTCGCCTCGCCGAAGGTTGCCAGCACATCCGGGTTCAGCGCGGGCGTCGACGTGAAGTGGTTGCCGTCGAGGCGCACACCGAACTGCAGCTGGAGGTTATCGCTCTTCTTGTAGGAGTCGCCGAGCGAAATCCCACCGACGTATTGGCTGCCGCTCTGAACTCTGGGCTGGAGCAATCGACTGAACGACGACGGCTGCTTCGCCTCCAGCTCCGCGAGGGAATTGAACGTGAATGAACCCAGCGTGTTTGTCGCCTGATCGAACGCAAAGGCGTCTCGGCGCAGCTCCGTCGTGAACTTGATGCGGTGTTTGTTGCTCGCACTGAACCACGAGAGCTGATTCTTGAACTCCGCGCTGGTGTTCGTCTGACTGTTGTTGATGAACTGGTTTCCACCGAATGAAACGCTCTTGAGACCACTCGTTCCATCCGGGAAGATCGAGTTGATGAGCACGCTACCGCTTGGCATATCGAGGTACGGCGTACCGTAGCTGCGCGCTCGGCTCAAGCCAGCCGACGTCTCGCTCAGAATTCCGATTCCGTAGTAGTTGCTGTGTCGCGCCTGCAGGCTGCCGTTCCAGTTCGTCCTGTCGCCGCCGTGCGCGGGCAGCTCATTGGTGAGCGATGATGCTGGGGTCTGCTCGTTCCAGCTCCCGTTGTACGAGAGACCGACGGCCTGCCCCGTCGAAGACGAAGGCGGCGCGAAATCGAATGAGCCGAACACGGATCCGCGCTCGCCGAGCCTGCTGCTCGGAAGATCGCGAGTCGTCAAAGGGATTCCGAGCTGCTGCATGATCCCGAGGAGCCGCGCGACTGAGTCGGGCGCGATGCCGGAGGTTTGTAAACCGATGGGATCGGTATTGAGCAGAGTTCGAAGGTCGTTCGAACGTCGCCCGAGCTGATACGAAAAAGTAAAAAACGACGCGTCCTCTTTGATTGGACCGGCGAACAAACCACCAAGCGACACGTTGCTGTATTGCTGTCCGAGAGCGCGCGCGGCGCGATCGGTCCACTGGAGTTGCGGAGCATCCATGTTGAGGCTCATCGTGCGCACGACGAAGTTCGAGCCTGGCCTGCCGGTGATCTGGAACTGCGCGCCGCTGAAACCACCGCGTGAGACGTCGTAGGGCGTCGTTACCAGAGATGTGAAGACGGGGGCGTCGCGTGGAATGTCCGATCCGCCAAACTGCATGCCGTTGAGCGTCGTGGAGTTCTGGTCGGGCGAGAGCCCAAGCACGGAAAATCCGGATGGGTCGCCGTCCTGGCCGGGGACGAGCGTGACGCCGGGAAGAGACGCGGCCATCGACGCGATGTCGCCCTGCTGATCGGCGGGCACAGCGCTGTTGTCGACGGGACGTTCGCTGCCACTGATGTCGGGGCTGGCGTCGTTTCGTTCGGGGCGATCTCGCTGACCGTTCACCTTCACTGTTTCGAGAACTCCGGCCGTTCGCTGCAGTTTGGCGTCGGCGACAAGGATTTCCTGGTCGGCGGTGCGCTTCACTTCGAAACGGCGAACGGCGTAGCCAATGGCGGACGCTTCGACGATGTAGTCTCCTTCGCCGCCGGGAAACGTGATGGTGAAGCGACCGTTCTTGTCGGTGCGGGCAGAGCGATTGACGTTGCCGGACAGCGAGGTAGCCGTGACTTTGGCGTCCTCGAGAGGCTTGCCGTCAGCCGTCTGGATTTGTCCGCGGATTATGTCCAGCTCCTGCGCGGAGGCAGGCAGCGCGAACGCGGTCGCGGCAAGCGATCCGAGCAGGATCGCCCATGAGATCGAACGCATCGATTGAAATGGTGAAAGTCCAAGTATCATGCGCATGACGGCCGTGCGCCACTACTTGGACTCGACGATTTCGCGGATGGTTGCCCCGCGCGAGCTGGAGCGCAGTCTCGAGGAGACCGGTCCGATCGAACCTTTACGGGTTAGCCGCGTCTCCCGGTTTGGGCGGAGTATGCTTCCTGGGCGCGACCACTGGGGCGGATTTCAGCAGCTTGAGAAGCTGCGAGTCCGGGAGTTTGTCCCAATCACTAGGGAAACGAGCGAGCCGTTTGCGCTGGTTGTCGCACTCGAAGCAAAGCCATCCTTCCGAGTAGTCGCCAAGAAAGTCCTCGGCGGCGGTTTTGGGGTGGATTGCGGATTTCTGCACCGACCAGACTTTCCACTTCACTCCGTTTTCGTCGACTAAATCGCGCACGGCCATTGGGTGGGTCCTCCTGTCGAGGGAGATATTGCAATCGGCATGCGCGGGAAGCGGGGGCAGGAGTCGCACCGTTCTTTACGTAACAAACCTCGGGTCAATCGTCGTGGGTTGAGTGGGAGAGGGTGTAGGTGAATGCTCCCAGGAGAGCTCCGGCGACGGCTCCGGCCCCTATACCGATAGCGAAGCCCAACCCCGGAAGCATCGGATCATCAGACTTCCGGATTTCTACTCCCGCCCAAATTGCTCCGGCAATTCCACCGACCAACGTTCCAATCCCCGTCCACGTCCAGAACCCGCTTTGCTTCCAGGCGCTTTCTCGATGTGATGTGATAACCGCGCTCGCATCCTTGCTCGCGGAATGCGCCTGGTGGAGTACAACTCCAATCGGATGCGCCCGTTGTGCGCGACCGATGCGAAACGGGGCGAAGACAGCAAATACCGCGAGAGCACTAACTATGGCGAGGGCGCGATTTGTCATTGGAAGACTGAATTTTGTTAAACTCCCTGCGGGCTGCTGCGACCTATAAAATTGTGAGATGAACGCGCCGTTGCCAAAGTCTTCACGACGAACCC